>JAYUVI010000065.1:0-4350 GCA_043754135.1 Bdellovibrionales bacterium
CGACGATCTTTTTAATCTTATGCCGTTTATGCGCTACCCGAAATGGGTGGATTGGGAGTTTGTTTTTTACCCGCTCGCTCTTCGTGAAAAGCAGACTTCGACTTTTATGTTCACGATGAATTTTCATGGCAAAGTTCAATGGACTCGCAATTTTTATGGAGAAGCTGGTTTTGGCCTAAAAAACTTCTCATTTAAAGATGTGCGCTCAGGTGATGAATCCAAGCATCTCGCCCCCACATTAGTGACAGCTTTCGGCACCATGGGCCTCGGTTTTAGCTTCTAAATCGCTTCGAGTTGCCGAGAACAACTGGCTCTTGCGTCTGGGTTATGCTACTTTGCGCGGACTATGGATAAACCGAGCTTGTCCCTTAACGACACAGGTCGAATTTACCTTGATCACAATGCCACCACAGGGCCCTTGCCGAGCGTTCTCGAGCAACTGCCACGTTGGGCCGGTCAATGGGGAAATCCTTCTAGCATTCATCAATCAGGTCGTGGCCCTAAACTGCTTTTGCGCAATTCGCGGGCGTCTATTGCGCGGCTATTAGGTAGTCATCCGCTCGAACTTATTTTTACTAGCGGCGGTAGTGAAGCCAATAATTTAGTGATCAAAGGTTTTTTTGAGGCACATCGTACAAGTTCACGCAACGAGTACATCACGACCGAAATCGAACACCCCAGCGTGAAGAAAAGTTTTGCGCAATTACGCGAGTGGGGCGCAGTCGTGCATGAGCTTCAGGTGAGTCGTGAGGGTTTGGTCGACCTTAAAAAATATCACGCACTGCTTTCAGAGAAAACTGCCTTTGTGTCTGTAATGTACGCTAACAACGAGACCGGCAGTCTTTTGCCCATTCGTGAAATGGTGGAGATGGCGCACGCTGTGGGCGCCAAATTTCATACCGACGCCGTGCAAGTTTTAGGTAAATTACCTATTCGCTTCGATGACTTGAAAGTCGATTTCGCCACTTTTGCTAGTCATAAAATTTACGCTTTAAAAGGCGCGGGTGTCGTTTATGCACGTAGAGGTGAGCGTTTAAAAAGTTTGATTTCGGGCGGTGGGCAAGAACGAGGTCGCCGTGCGGGCACCGAAAATATTATACCTATTGCAGCTCTTGGCCATGTGAGTGAACTTTTGCTAAAAGAAATAAATTTGGCCGAGAAATCTCAAGCGATGCGCGAGTTACGCGATCACTTTGAACAAGAACTATTGGCGCGTTTGCCAGGTGTTGTGCGCACAGGCGCCCTCGTCGAACGCTTACCGAATACTTCGAGTTTGTTGATTGACGACGTCGATGGCGAAAGTCTTCTAATGAATCTCGATCTTGAAGGCGTGTCTGCCAGTACTGGCGCAGCTTGCTCCAGCGGTAGTCCTGAACCAAGTCCCGTGTTACTCGCCATGGGTCTATCGCGCGCTGAAGCCCAACGTTCTTTACGGGTGAGTCTCGGATGGTTCACAACACGTGAAGAGATTTCGCGTTTTACTCAAATTTTATGTGCAGTGGTTTTACGTTTGCGAGTTTTGCGAACTGAAGCCTTGGCAAGCGACGCTGCACGATCCGAGGGTTCTCATGTCTGAAGTGCTGGGCGTGACAAAAAAGAAAAAAGTTTTGGTGGCCATGTCGGGCGGGGTCGATAGTTCGGTAGCCGCAGCAATCTTGAAAGAACAAGACTATGATGTGATCGGCGTCACCATGCAGGTGTGGGATTACTCAGCCAATCAAAACCATTGCGACACTGATGAAGGCAACGGCACCTGTTGCTCGAGCCAAGATGTCGATGACGCTCGCGCGGTCGCCGACCACTTGGGGATTCCGTTTTACGTTATCAATTGCGAGGCTAAATTCAAAGCGACAGTGATTGATGGTTTTGTGGCGTCGTATTTAAAAGGCGAGACGCCCATACCCTGCGTCAACTGCAACACCTATCTAAAATTTGATCACTTGATACAAAAGATGAATGAGTTGGGTTGCGATTACTTGGCCACAGGTCACTACGCTCAGGTGGCAGAAAACGCTGCGGGCCGTTCGGTGATTGTGACCAGCAGTGACTCGTGGAAGGACCAAACCTATTTTCTTTTCACACTGAATTCAGCAATTGTGGGGAAGTTGATGTTCCCAGTTGGCACCTGGCAAAAACCTGAGCTGCGTGCTTACGCAGAAAAAATGGGCTTGCCGGTGGCACGCAAGAAAGACTCCACGGGAATCTGTTTTATTGGCAAAGAAGGTTATGCGGGTTTTATTGAGTCGCAAGTGCCAAAGTCTGATTTGAAACCGGGCTCGATTCGTTTGCTTAGCACTGGCGAAGTAATTGCCCCTCATGATGGCATTCATAAATTCACAATTGGTCAGCGCAAAGGTTTAGGCGTGGCCTTAGGCACGCCCGCCTATGTTGTGAAAGTCGATGCTGAAACGGCGACCGTGTGGTTAGGCGTAGAAGAGGATTTGTATTCATCGGCGCTCGAAGTACGTGACCTCAACTGGCTCGATGATGTTGACGACGGCACTTTGGTACGAGCGAAGATTCGGTTTGCGCATAAAGGCTCTGAGGCCCGTGTGCACAAAATGGCGAACGGCCGCGTACGCCTTGAATTTTTAGAAAAACAACGTGCGGTGACTTCAGGGCAGGCGGCGGTTTTTTATCGCGATAATCATCTTTTGGGTGGTGGGTGGATTTGCTGATGTCTGACCAAGCGCCGACGACTCTTGCAAAGACAGCGACGACGCTTACAGGAGCCGCGACAAGTTCCGCAAATGCGGGGCCATATCAGATTCACACTTTTGGCTGCAAGGTGAACACATACGACTCTGGTTTGTTAGAAAAGCGTTTTGCTGCGGCCAAAGAGAATCATGAAAGTGTAGCGCCAAGAGCGACTCACGATTCTTCAGGCGCCACTAAGATGTTATCAAACAGCACTCCGCGAGTGCATGTACTGAACACTTGCGCGGTGACGGCCGAAGCTACGCAAGAGGCCTTGCGAACCGTGCGGCGTTTGAAAGCGAAAGACCCGGGTTGTCGCGTGGTAGTGACCGGTTGCTCGGCCCAGGTCGACACCGAAAAGTTTCAAGATGTGAGCGGCGTGGATTTGGTTGTCGCTAATTCGCACAAGGGGCAGATCGAAGAGCTGATTCGTAAAATGCTCAAGGGCGAAGACCATGAACGAGTTTACAAATCGAATATTTTTAAAAAAGACGATCTTGAAGAGGGTGGCGGCGTTGAAGAAGGACACACGCGCTCGTTTTTAAAAATTCAAGATGGCTGCAATAGTTTTTGTACCTTTTGTGTGATCCCCTTTGCGCGGGGTAAAAGTCGTTCGCTCACTATTGAACATTTGCGTGAGCGTGTACAGCACTTACTCAATGAAGGCGTACGTGAAATCGTGCTCACGGGTGTGCACATTGGCGATTATGAGTTTGGCTTGGAGAACTTGGTTGAAGATCTTCTATTAAAAACGCGAGTACCGCGTTTACGACTGACCAGTCTCGAACCTATCGAAGTGACTGAGCGCCTGTTTGATCTTTATAGCGACCCCAGACTCTGCCCGCATTTTCATATGAGCATTCAAAGTGCGAGCACTCCTGTTCTTGCAGGTATGAAGCGTCAATACACGTCGCGAGAGGTGGAGAAATCTTTGCTTGAGATTTCAAAGCGAGTGCCACATGCGTTTGTGGGGATGGACGTGATAGTGGGCTTTCCTGGCGAGGGTGAAGATGAATTTTGCGAGACTTATGAGCGGTTGACGGGCCTACCGTGGACACGGATTCACGTTTTCCCCTATAGTGAGCGCCCTGGCACTTACGCTTTGAAATTATCGGGTAAGAATTCAGGCACAGTGATCGCTCGTCGTGCTGATCGTTTACGGGAGCTGAGTCGTGAACGTTACGAGCTGCAAGCTTTTAAACAAAGAGGCACGACAAAAAAAGTTTTAGTCTTGCAAAATGGTCGCGGTCTGACTCGCGATTATTGGCCGGTGAAAATTTTGGGTGCGACATCGCATCTTGAGTTAAACACTGAGGTGCCGATGCGTATTGTCGGTTTAGATCAAACGGTTCAATCGCGAGCTGAGAAGGTTTTGGAGGCCACATGTCTATAGCTGAAGTGATTGGCGACCCTTTCGCTTTTTTAGATGAAATTTTTCAAAGTTTGAAAAAAAAGAAGCTCGATGTTTCGCGTTTTGAGCTCGATCACATTTGTTACCGAGTGAGCACGCTGCGGGCCTATGAAAATAAAAAACAAGAGCTGGCCACATTGGGTACATTGCTTGTCGAAGATTTTGTGAACGGCCGCCCCATTGCCATTTATAAACTGCATTCGCCCATTCATTACTACGAGAGAAAAATCGACTTCATTGAG
>JAYUVI010000066.1:0-2280 GCA_043754135.1 Bdellovibrionales bacterium
TGCGGGGCCGTGATTGCCCATTTGGTGTAGCACAATCAGAATGTCGCCGGTTTTTTTGCTGTCGATGTAATCTTGTAACCCGACCAACATGCCTTCGTCACGGCACTCGACATCGCATATCGTATTTCTCTTCGCCGTTTTAAAATCTTCATATGGCACGCGTAAGGCCACACCTTTTGAGTCCGAATTATTATCACGCCATAACATGTGCACGCGCCCGGTGGCTTTTAAGACATCGGTTAAATTTTCGTAGTGGTCGCCCTTGTAAGCGTTGAATTCTTCACGGCTGAAATCAGAGAACATACAAGGCACAGAAACGGCGGTTGAGGTGCCACAAGCTGTAACGTCGGTAAAGCTGACCAGGTCTTTTTCGCGCGACAGAAGCGGGTTGGTTTCACGCGCATAACCATTTAGAGAAAACCGATCAGACCGCGCGGTCTCACCGAGTACAAAAATAATCAACTCACGATCGACATCGGCTGGCGGTATTACAGCGTCACGGCCGATGGCTATAAGAGAGCGATCTGTAGCCCTGAAGTGTTTTTTGGCGTAGGCCCCAGCTGAATAAAAAAAGTATATTGGGTTTGTATAATAGCGGAGTGGTTTGTGCTCGCGTAAGAATGAGGCGTAAAAACGCCCTAAGGGCAGGGTGGCAGTCAAAATAAAAATAATTGAGCCGACGACCGCTGCGGTTTTTATTTTCACAAATTGAAGTGGGCTGTGCCGTTTTAATTTCACTTGGTAAATCACGAGCGAGGGCAGTAGGCCTAAAATTACAAAGTACATGACGAGCTTGGGCGTGAAGAGATCGACGGCCTCTCGCCAGTCCGTTTGCAAGATGTTTTGAATCATCGCTTCGCTAGCGATAACGCCGTAGTTATCAGAAAAATAAGCGATTAGCGAAGACAAGAGAAGCGTCAAAATCAGCACCGGCTTCACCGTGCGCTCGTAACAGACGAGAGTCAGCAGCAGATGGATCACACTACTCAAGACCAAAAAAACGCTGACCATGTGTAGAAATGCAACCCAAGAATCAATGGGGTAAACGAGAAGGGTTTCCTTAAAAAAATTTGTATTGCAGAAAATCGCAATGAAAATCGACACCAGAAAAACTAAAGTGTTTGTCTGGAACTCAAGTTTCGCTTTTAATTTTTTTAAAATGGTGATTTTACTTTGCATACTCAACGACTTGCGTTTCGCTTACAGTTTACTTCGCATACTCGATAGCCTGAGTTTCGCGCACTACGGTCACGCGAATTTGGCCAGGGTACTGCATATCTGTTTCAATTTTTGTGGCGATTTGTCGGCTTAAATCAAGAGCGTGCATGTCGTCGAGCCGTTTGCCGTCGACATAAACGCGAATTTCGCGGCCAGCGCTCAATACATGGGTGTCCATCACACCCTCAAAACCACGGGCAATGGCCTGTAGATCATTGATCTTCTGTGTGTACGTGGCGGCGGTCGAGCGGCGTGCGCCTGGTCGTGCCCCCGAAATGGCATCTGCAGCAATGACAAGATAAGCCAGGTCGGTGTCGGGTTTTTCATCAAAGTGGTGGGCGCGTACGGCGTGCACAATGTGCTCAGCTTCGCCGTGCTGTTTGATAAAGTCGGCGCCAATAACCGCGTGGCCACCGTCCACCGAGTGATCCATGGCTTTGCCTATATCGTGTAACAGGCCCGAGCGACGCGCGTCTTTCACTGCCACGTCAAGCTCAGCGGCAAGCACTCCACATAAAAAACCCACTTCGGCACAATGAAAATATTGGTTTTGCGTAAATGAATAACGGTAGCGCAAAGCGCCCATCATGTTTCTAATTTCACCGCTGAGGTTGTCAATGCCCAATTCTTTGGCGATTTTTTGACCATCCTGCTGAATGCGTTGAAACAACACCGTTTTGTTTTTCGCCACGATCTGTTCGATTCGCGCCGGTGTGATTTCTCTTTCAGTCATAAGTTTTTCAACAGTGGAGCGTGCAAGTTCACGGCGAACAGGGTCAAAGCCCGAAACATTCACCGAAACATTGATTTCGTCGTAACTCAAATCAACGCCGCAAAACTTTTCGACAGTGCGCAAGTTTTCGTGATTAGGCCCGAGCACCCGGTTTCTTTGCTCTTCGCTTTCAAAATTTAAATAGCCAATACCGCGTTCGGGGCAGTAGGGGCGGGCAAAACGATTGATCGCGAGAGTCAGCAATTTTTTAGCTTCAGTTTCAGCTTGTGTTTGCCACTCGGCATCTTCTGTTTGCAATGCTTTCGCCACTTCGATTTGAGTGTCGCTAA
>JAYUVI010000067.1:0-5939 GCA_043754135.1 Bdellovibrionales bacterium
ATCGACCTTTATGCTCGTGCCAAGATAGCGTCGGCTGAATACGCCCACTTGCGATAAAATCATCTGAGTCTTTCAGTTCGCCTGCTACTAATTCAAAAAAATAAAGCGTCCGTCCAAAATTAGTTGAGACCGCCAAATACACGCTACCGTTATATTCGTACCAAGATGCAGCCTCCATGGAATCCACGAGAGCCTTCGTATCTTTTTCAGCGATCTCACTTGTATTTAAATCTAATTCGAACAAGGAAAGGGATGATTGATCCTTCGAACCTGTTGCAAAATACAAACGCCCATTATGAGCATGCCAGGTAACGGATGAATATTTGATTCCCTCAGTGCTGTGGCTGGCTAATTCCATTAGCTGACCTGTAGATAAATCAAGTTCATATATATGTATAACACCAGGCTCGCTGTTAGCAGATAAAAACACGCGGCCGTTATACTCGTACCATGATGACATTGAATAAATTTGTGATCCGGCATCCACAATCTGTGGGTCAATTAAACCCATCACCCAGCTTGACTCATGTTGGGCTTCATCGCGCTCGGAGGTTTCATTTTCTAAACGCGGGAGGATTTGTTGAAGCTTATTCGTGATGACACCCCAATCTTCTCGACCCATACTCGCGATTTTTTCGGCTGTGGCTCTTTGCAATCCTGCTTCGAATGAGTCTGGCGAGCTTTCGCGGAAAGGATTTGTGGGTTGATTTGACATCGCGACCTTTTGCAATTGGGCTACGTCGATGAATTTATTTTCGTATCCGGCCCAGAGAAATCGTAGGTATGCTAGCGCATCTGGTCCTAAATCAGCGTGCGCATTTTCACTTTGAAATGGCGACGAAGAACTCACCTCAGACACAAAGAATGCGGTGACGCAGTCATCATGCAAAGCAGACGACAGCGACGGCGACGATCCCAGCTCCGGCACGCGCGACGTCGACGGTAAAGCCCATGCGAACTGTGGCGCTGACAAAAGTACGACCAACAAATTTAAAAATAAAGCTCGTAATGGCGACAACGTTATAACTTTCATCGCCCGCGCCCTTTGATTTTTTGTAAAATATTAAAATGATAAAGGCGTCCGTTCCAATCACTCAGCGCTAAATGGAGTCGATTCTCATTCGAGTAGAACGCGGGAGTTGAATCTAGATGGCCGTTGGCCTGCCAAGAAGAAATTGTAAACAATTTTTCAGATGTAGAATTAAATTCCAATAAATAAACACTATGATCGAGCGTGGCCACAGCTAAATAGAGACGTCCTTCGTACGCATGCCACGTAAAGAAGCCAGATTTTACTGCGTACTGATCTCGCAAAACAAACCGGCCCGCGACTAGTTCTAATACGTAAAGAAAGCCCTCTTGACTACCAAAGGCCAGATATGAACTCCCCTCGAATTTGTACCAAACTGTCGCTGTTGTAATCCGAGCCGTCGCTTCAAAATCATCTTTCTCATCTAACAAACCGGTATCTACATTGAATTCAAATAGTTTTACATGGTTGTTTCGTGAGCTTACCGCTAAGTAAGCACGGCCATCTTGCTCGTGCCACGAGGCAGGTGTATAGTTACTCCCAATAGTCTTGTGATCGCGCTCAATTAAATTGTCTTCAGCGAATTCAAATACATAAAGTTCATGAGGTGAAGTAGTGGCCCCTACAGTGCACTGCTCGACTAAAAACAGTCGGCCACTCAGCTCATGCCATAAAGGTTGGCTGACGACGTGGCCGCTGACCATTCGCTCACTGCGAGCGAGCTGAATTAATTGACCGGCCACTAACTCAAAAATGAATAGACGGCCTGAGTCGGCCGCCACGGCCAAATACACACGGCGGTTTTGCACATACCACGAGGCCGACTTCAGAGTCCGACCCCACACACGATTCTCACTTGTTTCTTCTAATTTGTTAGTGTTTAAATCTAATTCAAATAAATAAAAACTATTGGTCGTAGAACCCGTTGCCAAGTAAAGTCGGTTACCGTGAGCATGCCATGCGGGCATTGCTGTGCCGAGTTTAACCTTACCCGCGTTCGCGCGCTCTATTAAGAGACCCGTTGATAGATCAAGTTCAAAAATATGGAGATCTCGAGTAGAGGAGTTAGCCGCATAAAATACGCGACCTTGGTGCTCATACCATGACCCACTCGAGACTATGAAAGGGCTGCCAATGTCTTGCGGGTCAAATAAGCGCATCACCCAGCTAGAGTCTTCTTGTGCCTCATCACGATCTTGCTTTTCGTTTTCTAACCGTGGCAGGATATTTTGCAGTTCGATTTGTATCGCCGACCAATCTTGCGTTGTGAGATTCGCGATTTTTTCGGCAATCGCTCTTTGCAATCCCGCTTCGAATGATTTTTCTGAGGACTCGCGAAAAGGATTTGTAGGTACGGTTGATATAGCTAAATTTTTAAACTGGTTGATGTCGATAAATTGGTTTTTGTAACCGGCCCAAAGAAATCGCAGGTAGGCTTGAGCATTGGGAGCTAAGTCTGCAAGATGGCTTTCAATTAATGTCGTAGTCGACAAAAAATCGCCAGACGACGGAGAACTCCCCGACGACGCAAGGAATGCGTTGACGCAGTCATCTTGGGGCGCAGATGCTCGCAACACGAGGGACGGCAACGCCAACGCGAACTGCGGTGCTGAAAAAAGGGCAAATAACAAAATAAAAAATGGAGTGCCCAATCGCGACAACGCTAAAATTTTCATCGGCTACGCCCTTCGATTTTTCTGCGCACATTAAAATGGTAAAGACGACCATCTGCTGACGTCACGGCTAGAAATAACTGGCCATCAGTTTCATACCACACAGGTGCAGTCTCACACACGCCTTCCGTCTGCCACTGGCCTAGTTTTAGTAAACTGTTTGTAAGTGATATAAACTCAAACAAGTACAGACTTTTATCGCAAGAACCCACGGCCAAATAAAGCCGCCCTTGATACTCGTGCCACCTAGGCGATGAAAAAATCCAATGCTCCGTTTTATATGACGCTAGCTTAACTAGATGACCGTCAAGCCACTCAAATACGTAAACGCGATCATTATTCGAACCCACAGCTAAAAATAGACGACCGCCATAATTGGACCACGAGGGGCCTGACTGTACCAGGCCTCCGACTTCATAATGGCTTTTTTCAGTGATTATGTTTGTTTCCAAGTTCATCTCAAAAACATAAAGATTAGTGCTACTACTTACGGCTAAAAGTAATCGCCCATTATCCACATACCAAGAAGGGGGTGCATTAGATCTAATACCCCCTATCACCGTCGCGATTTCTATGTTCACCAATTCATCTGCCACTAATTCAAATACATGAATATGACCAAAATAACCTACACCTGTAGTACTCGTAGCTAAAAACAAGCGATTATCGTGCTCTTTCCAAACAGGCGGGATGCTGCCTGAAAGTCCGACGACTATGTAGTGGCCCAGGCCCACCACATTTAAGTGACCCGAAACTAGCTCAAATAAATGTAACCTTTCCTTTCCAGTCGTAGCCGCCAAATAAACTCGCCCTTTAAATTCGTACCACGCTGGGCTTGAAAAATGAGGCCCCGCAAGTTTTCTATCTCTCAGAATTAATCTATCTATATCTAAGTCATATTCAAATATTTGCACGCCTGCACCACTTAAACCGCTGACTAAATACAAGTGATTATCGTGAGCATACCAAGAGGGTTGGAAGAAGGTCTTGTCTGTCCCTTCGTGAAAGTCTTTCGCCAATAAGCGGCCTGTGGTTAAATCAAGTTCGAATATCGTTACGCCCTTAGAACCAACGGCGGCCAAAAATATTCTGCCGTTAAACTCAAACCACGCGGGCGGAGGGCGCGCCCACTCACCTAGCTCTATCACTTGCGGGTCGACCAAGCCTATCACCCAGCTAGAGTCTTTTTGTGCCTCATCACGATCTTGCGTTTCGCTTTCTAGGCGCGGCAGGATTTTTTGCAGTTCGATTTGTATCGCCGACCAATCTTGCGTTGTCAGATTCGCGATTTTTTCGGCAATCGCTCTTTGCAATCCCGCCTCGAATGATTTTTCTGAAGCCTCGCGAAAAGGATTTGTAGGTTGTTTCGACACCGATACCTTTTGCAATTGGGCTAAGTCGATGAATTTATTTTCGTAACCGGCCCAGAGAAATCGTAGGTATGCCAGAGCGTCAGGAGTTAAGTGAGCTTGCGCATTTTCGCTAAGAAAAGATGACCAAAAATTCCCTGTTGACGCAAGAAATGTGGTGACGCAGTTGTCTTGAATCGAAGGTGAATGCAAAGCAGCCGATTGCGACGTCGACGGTAACGCCCACGTGAACTGCGGCGACAAGAGTAGAGTGAGCCAAATCAAAACCCTCATCGCCCACGGCCTTTGATTTTTAAAAAAATATTATTAAAATGATAAAAAAGGCCATTCCAATCACTCACCACTAAATGCAATTGGTTTTCACGCGAATAAAGCTCTGGGGCCGAATTAATTTCCTCCTCGATTCGCCATGAAGTGCGTTTTAATAATTGATTATCCGCCGTAAAATATTCAAATAGATCCAGACTGTTATCTGAGCTTACCGCTAGAAAGAGCTGATCATTATGCATATGCCACGTTAAATATTTTACCTTTATCGGGTAGGTGGCGCGTTTAACTAACTGGCCAGCGACGAGTTCTAATATTTGCATATTTTCATCTTTTATGCCGAACGCTAAATACTTACGCCCTTCGTGTTCATACGATGCCGTGACCGTGTTGACCGAAGCCGACAATTGAATATCATCCTGCTCTTCCAACAAACCAGTAACTAAATTTAATTTAAATAATTTTACATGTTTATTAGGCAAACCTACGACTAAGAAAACATGACCATCTTGTTCATGCCAAGAGGCCGGTGCAGGCTTCCACCCAATAGGTTGATTGTCGAGCACGATCAGTTTGGTTTTAACGAACTCAAAAACGTAAAGGCGCTCTTGCCCTTGAATGTTTATGGGGGTAGTGCCCAAAGCTAAAAATAATCGACCACCATGTGTGTGCCATGAAAGATGGCCACTCTCGCCCCAGATCTCTCGACTATCACGTTCAGTCAACTGACCTGCGACCAACTCCAGAACATAGAGTCGGTCTGGCGAACCCACAGCCAAATACAAATGATCTTCATATTGATGCCACACTGCGGGCCTGTCGAAATTGGCCCCAATTTTCTTACTACCTTTTTCTATTAACTCATTTGTGCTTAAATCAAACTCAAATACGTAAAAATCACGGCCTGAACCTGTTGCTAAATAGAGATGGCCCTCGTGGGCGTACCATGATGGCGTCGAGTATGTGTCAAGTTTGTCAGACCCTTTGCCCGCCACCTTTTTCAACTCACCCGTAGATAAATCGAGCTCAAAAATTCCGAAATAAGCGCGCGCACTGTTCGCTGCCAAAAATACCCGACCTTGATGCTCGTACCATGATGAGGCTCTCCTTATAAGGTAAGGCTCGCTAATTATTTGCGGGTCAGACAAACGCACGATCCAGCTCGATTCTTCTTCAGCTTCTACGCGTTCGGCTGTTTCTTTTTCCAATTGAGGAACAATACGGTCGAGCTCGCTTTTGATATCGGCCCACTCTTCGCTACTCATATTCGCAATTTTTGCGGCCACAGCTCGCTGCAATCCAGCTTCGAGTGAATCCGGCGAGGCCTCACGAAAAGGATTTGCGGGCGTGTTTGACATCGTGACCTTTTTTAACTGAGCGACGTTGATGAATTTATTTATGTAGCCTGCCCAGAGAAATCGTAGATACGCCAGGGCTTCGGTCTGCAAATCAGATTTCGCGCCCTCGCTGACTGGGAATACCGGAGAATTCCCATAGAAAGTGAGAAATGGGCTAATGCAATCTTGTTGGAACTCAGACGAACGCAACGCAGACAACTGCGGCGGCAAAGCGCGCGCCAGCTGCGGTACCGAAAAAAAC
>JAYUVI010000068.1:0-7242 GCA_043754135.1 Bdellovibrionales bacterium
TACCGTTTAGACGCCCGTCATAGTAAAATGCAGCGTTAGTCGCGCTTGTGATTTTGTGTATATTGGTTTGATGAGCATGAATAGTTGAACCAAGCCTCCATCTCTGCACCAGATAAGCATAATTGCCACTGATATAAAAATTGCCCGGATAAAAAACATTAGATCTCACATTATAATTGCCTGCTCCATTCACGCTGGTAATTGTCAGCAACTGATGACTTTTATAAATACCCCCTGCAAGACACAAAATTTGTATAGTTTGCCCCACCCGCTTGGCACTAAGTGCCACCAGATCTGTATTAGGTGCCGCAGAAATTTCTTCGTTCACTTCAGCTGCTGCGAAGCTCGAGCTGGCTTGAATGCCGACGACTAAAGTGATCAAAATGACTACGAACTGATTTTTCATATTTTCTCCTATTATTTGCACATCACGTAACAAGGTTACGGATTCGCACGCGGAGAAAACGACGAAATTTAAGTCAAAATTCAGGTCCAGTTTTTATCAAAGTGAGCGACTTAGAATAGCGCCTGGTCACTTTTAACATTTGCGGCATATAGAAAGTCGAGCTGGGCGCACCAACTCGACTCCGGATTGAACTTGTGTAAAGAACTAAACTAATTGTGATTTCAAATAATTCAAAACTTCGCCGGCGTGGCCTTCAGCTTTTACGCCGCGCCATTCGTGAACGACTTGGCCATTTTCGTCGATGACGAAAGTGCTGCGCTCAATGCCCTTCACCATTTTGCCGTACATGTTTTTGTCTTTGATGACGTCGAACGTTTTGCAAAGTTTTTCGTCAGAATCTGACAAAAGATCGATGGTGTAACACTCTTTCGCTTTGAATTTTTCGTGCAATTCAACAGTGTCACGTGAAACACCAAGAACTACGGCGTTCTGTGCTTCGAATTCATTTTTTAATTTGGTGAATTCATGACCTTGAATCGTGCAACCGGGGGTCATATCTTTCGGGTAAAAATACAACACCACTTTTTTGCCGTTCATTTGGCGCAAATTGACTGTTTGTCCACCAGTCGCGCGCAATTCAAAATCTGGCGCTGCTTGGCCAACAGTTTTTGCTGATGAGGTTTTTACGGGCTTTACAGCAAAAGCTTCTGTTGTTGGCGCCTTTTCAATTTTCGCTGCTGGCTTAGCAGATGGCTGTTGCGCCGTCGCGATGGCTGTTTTCATTGCCGCCGATTGGGCTTTTGCTGCCTGTGGTGCTTTTGCTGCACCCTTTTGCGCCTGTGCAGAAGCTTTTTGTACTTTTGCCGCGACCTTTTGTGGTTTTGCTGCAACGTCTTCTTTTTGTACAGCGGCTTTCGGTGGTGCCGCTTTCTTTTTAGATTGAGCCATAGCGGCCTTCACGCTCTTCTTAGACTGAGCTTTTGCCGGCACCTTTGAACTTTTCTTGCTCTTCATCGCCTTAGCTTTTGCTTTCATTTTTGCCATCCTGATATTCTCCTTGTGTATGGGTTCTTGTTTTTTAATAAATTTAAGTTCTAAATAATTGAATAGTGATAGATATTTACACCCTTACGCCCTCAATACAATGACCAAAACAAAAGGCTCACCTATGCAAACTGCAATCACCACTGAATTTACAAAATTAATGAACATCAAATACCCCATCATCGGTGCGCCGATGTTTCTGGTTTCGAACGTCGATATGGTGGTAGCGACATCTGAAGCGGGTGGGATTGGCACTTTCCCCGCTCTCAATTTTAGACCTATCGAAGAGTATAAAAAAGCGCTCAAACTCATCAAGAGCCGCACGCAGAAGCCGATTGGCGTAAACATTATCGTGAACAAAAGCAATACTCGCGCGAAAGACGATATCAAACACGCGCTCGACGCTGGAGTAAATATGTTCATCACCTCGCTCGGCAACCCAGCTGAGGTGATCAAAGAGGCGCATAAAATTGGCTCAAAAGTTTTTTGCGACGTCACCAATCTCGAGCACGGTAAAAAGGTGCAAGATCTCGGCGCTGACGGTGTGATCGCTGTCGCAAGCGGCGCTGGTGGACATGCTGGACCCATCACTCCCTTAGTGCTCGTGCCGTGGTTAAGGAGCGAACTCACTATTCCCGTGGTACTCGCTGGTGGAGTGGCTGACGGGCGCACGATGGCGTCGGCTATAGCACTTGGCGCCTGCGCAGTCAGTGTGGGCACGCGGTTTATTGCGTCGACGGAAGCGACCGTCGATCAAGGATACAAACAAGCTATTCTCGACTCGACACCCGAAGATATCGTGATGACCACGCGAGTGTCGGGCACTCCAGCGGCTGTGATTAATACCCCCTATGTACAGAAAATGGGCACTGATCTACACTGGGCGCTAAAAATTTTGAAAGATAATCCTCTCACCAAAAAGTACGTCGTGCCGCTCATTCACTTGATGGGCATGAAAAGCCTAGAAAAAGCAGCTCTCAACCCGACTTGGAGGACCGTCTGGTGTGCCGGCCAAACCGTGGGTTTAGTTGATGAAATTCTCTCGTGTCGCGAAATTGTCGAGAAACTGGTGAGAGAATACGGTGAGACCCTCGCGGAACTACAAAAAACTGCTTCGACTCAGCTAAGTGAAGACCTTGAAGATTTGCAAGAGATCAATAAACGTAAAAATGATCCACGAGTGTCTTATGAAGAGGTTTTAAACGATCTCATAAAACGCGGCCCTATAAAAAAATGAGCGTTTGGTTATATTGGTGATTCGCGTGGCCCGTCGAAAAGACGTATGCAGAAAAGACGTATGCAGAAAAGACGTTTATAGATAACCTCTTGAACACCCGAGGTTTTTCGTCTACAAGTACCACATCATCATCTCGTAATCTCTTTCGTTAAATCATAAAGGACTATATGAAGGGCATTCGTAATATCGCGATTATCGCGCACGTGGATCACGGCAAAACTACTCTCGTCGATCACATCCTTAAGCAAAGTGGTATGTTTCAAGCGCACCAACACGTGGCTGAACGTTTTATGGATTCTATGGATCTCGAAAAAGAACGCGGGATCACGATTCAAGCGAAGAACGCGAGTTTCTTATACAAAGACCACAAAGTGAATATCGTCGATACTCCCGGGCACTCGGATTTTGGTGGCGAAGTCGAACGTATTTTGAACATGGTTGATGGTTGCTTACTACTTGTTGATGCCAGCGAAGGTCCGTTGCCGCAAACACGTTTCGTGTTGAAAAAAGCTCTTGAGCAAAATTTAAAAGTCATCGTGGTGGTCAATAAAATTGACCGTCCCGATGCGCGTATTTCTGAAGTCGTTGACGAAGTTTTCAATTTGTTTATCGATCTTGACGCGACAGATGAGCAAGCGGACTTCCCGATCATCTACGCTATCGCCCGCGAAGGTAAAGCGACGTTAGACCCCGAGGTGCCAGGCAAAGATCTCTCGATTCTTCTCGATTGGATTTTAGAAAAAGTCCCACCACCAAAAGCCGACCACGCCGGCTCACTGCAAATGCTCATCAGCAATTTGTCTTACAGCTCATTTGTTGGTCGTTTAGGGATTGGCCGTGTTTACTCAGGCAAAGTGAGAGTCGGCGACGAAGTCATGCTCGCCGGTGAAAAAGCCAATACAAAATTTAAAGTGTCAGCGCTATTTTCGTTTAGCTTAAGCTCACAAGAGCAAACTAAAGAAATGTTAGCCGGTGATATTGCCGTAGTTGCCGGGATGGAAGACATTTCCATCGGTGACACCATCACTTCGTTTTTAGAGCCGCGACCACTCCCCCGCATCCGCGTCGAAGAACCTACTGTTGCCGTGATGTTCATGGTGAACGATGGTCCGTTTGCCGGTCGCGATGGCAAGCTCGTCACCACTCGCAATATTAAAGATCGCTTAGAAAAAGAATTGCTCCACAACGTCGCGATTCGCGTAGAAAACACCGAGTCGACAGATCGTTGGAAGGTCGTCGGCCGCGGCGAACTACAACTTTGCGTGTTGATGGAAACTATGCGCCGTGAAGGTTTCGAGTTCATGGTGAGCAAACCAAAAGTTATTTTGAAAGACCTGAATGGCGTAAAACAAGAGCCAATGGAAATCGCGACAATCGACGTTGGCGATTCTTACGTCGGCGCCGTCACCCAAAAATTGGGCGAGCGCAAAGGCGTGATGATGTCGATGGACTCAAAAGGTTCAGGCCGCACACGTTTAGAATTTCGGATCCCGTCACGCGGATTGATCGGCTACAGAACAGAATTTTTAACTGACACTCGTGGCACCGGTTTATTGAACACTCAATACGACGGCTACGACGACTACAAAGGCGATTTCAAAGGCCGCATGACGGCTTCAATCATTGCCGATCGCTCAGGCAAAACGACCCCGTACGCTTTAGATGGCATGAACCAACGCGGTCGTTTGTTCTTGAACCCAGGCGCCGAAGTCTACGAGGGCATGGTTATTGGTGAAGCTTCAAAAGGCATCAACTTGAACGTGAACGCAGTTCGCGAGAAAAAGTTAACAAACCACCGCGCCTCAGGCAGCGAAGAGAAAATGGATATCACTGTAGTGAAACCGCTAACTTTAGAAGAATCACTCGAATGGATCACAGACGACGAGATCATCGAAGTAACTCCGAACAACGTACGCATTCGTTGTACTCAGTTGGATCCACATAAGCGGAAGTAGTTTTGAAAAAATCACCGACTTGTCTATAAGTTGGACACTCACGGCTTCTCGCAGCCCTGTTAAAAAATAAAAATTTTGATTGTGACGTTTGGTCGTTGCAATGGGCGTCGATAATTTCTATAAAATTTTGAAGGTCATTTAGGTTACTCAAATAACTGGGACTGACTTAGGTATTCAGTAAATAAGATAGAGGGTTCGCCAAATGAACAAATTTTCGATGTTGTTTTTAATTTTGATGAGTTTTTCATTTTCTGCTCACGCCGCCTGCACTAATGAAGGCGCTTACGAAAACTACGGTAGCAAACCAACTAATCCTGAAAAATATGAATATTATTATTACGGTTTTGGCGTGGCCAGTGTTTGTAACGCCTCCACCGCTCAGCAAATGGGCGAAGAGAAATGGTTTGCCGATCACCCTGAGGGTTATTACCGCGTCACTATGAAACTGTATGTGCAAACGCCTCAGCACGAGGACCTATCGACCGTTCAGGTGAGCGATCTCACTTTTACGCGCCGTTCTTTTGACAGTGAACCCGCTGATCGCGAAGCCGTTGAAAATGCGATAAGAAAAGCTCTGACCTACACGGCCGCTGGGGTGCCGGCCGGTTTGTCCCAAGAGTTACAAACTCGCTTTGGCGACGAAATACCAACTTTGCTAAGAACTTCTATGATATTCGCTGAGCAAGCTCAACCCGATGAAGCCCAACGTGTAAGACTCGAAGCCACACGCCTCTGGTTCAATATACTGGCCGACGACGGCCGCCGCTAATCTTCAAACTCCACCACCTATAGTCTTGAGACCATAGTCTAAGTGTAGATGCCCTTAGACTAAAGACAGTCGGCTACAAGGATGAATAATCCGATGTAATCGCGATGTCTTGTGTTCGAATTTTACTCCTATTTTTTGCACTTTTAACGGGTAGTCCTGGGGCCATCTCGCGTGCCGAAAATTCGTCGGCCCCCGGTGCACTTGCCGAGCCCACGCCCGCCGAGCTCACCGAAGCGGCTGCTCCTGCCGGTTGCGATCCAGACTGCTCCCAAGATCGCTTACGTACACGCGTAAAAATCTATCAAGCCTGCAAAAAAGAAATGACGGAATTAAATTGCGCGCAAGAAGTGGGATCAGACGCTCGTTCGCAAAGTGAGTTACGCAACTGCGCGCTTGAAGCTCTCGCCGGCGATACAGCTCAAACCGATTTGAACATGGCCAAGCATTATTTTATCGGCTGCTTAACTGGCGCTGGGTTAGTTGTCTTAGATACGAAAAATAAAATTATTCAAGCTTTCGAAAATCTACCTGATCTTGCTAAGTTCGTAGTTAAAGAAACTAAATTGCATTACAAGTACGAAAAGTTAAGCTACCCCGAGGTGATGCGCGCGTGTCGATTGCGCGATCAGCAAAATCGCGAAAGAAATGGCGATGATTTAGAAAAAGCTCAACGCGTATCGCGGCAGTGTAAATTAAATATTCTCGATGACTACCCACAGATTCTGGTCGAAGACCCCACGCTTAAAAATCGTCTCGATGATGTCACTTTCGATGCGGTTCGCGATCAGGCTCTTGAAAAATTAAGAATGGCGAGTGCCCTAAGCCAAGCCCTGTCCGAGCACACTCACGAAACACCGGAGAATTTTTTAATTAACCTCCACCAAAAAGCTCAAGATAAATTGGTACAAATGGGTTTTCGCTTGGCTTGTTACAATGAGGCCGCCAAAGCTCAGATGTGGTGCTATGGCGCTACGGCCGCAGGCACAGCAGTAGTTGGTGCAGTAGGCGCACACTTCGCGGTGAAAGGTACTCAGCACCTGCTTAAAAAAGCCGAGGATAAAATCGAGACCAAATTAATAGGCAAACTCACTAAACCCGACGTTGACGAAGAACTCGACTTTGAATTCGCCCAGCGCACCGACGACACTCACCCTGACTTCAAAAATGAGCGACGCGCTAAAAAGGAAACTCCGGTCACTTCACTCCCCGCGAATGCCGTCTCACCCGTGACTATTCGTGGCTTACCCCAATTGCCGAAAAGCCAGCGCTTCGTTCAAGAAAAAGGCGGCTCAGGGCGCATCTTTTTTGAAACGGCTAAGAAAACTGACGAGGGCGAAGTCATAAAGTACTGGCGCGAAGTGCAGATTCACCCCGATACCGGGATCATCGATGCGAGCTTGCCCGCCGGTAAAGAAGTTATCCAAGATATTTTAAAAACCAGCGCCGGCGAAACCCACGCCACGATTTTAGATGTGAGTAACCTCGGTACAATCAGTCGTACATTTGCCGGTGGCAAGGCGGCCGGTGAAGAAATTGGTGATAAAATCGTAACCTCTATTGTGAATGATGTTTTAAAAGAGGGCGGCGATAAAATTCAGTTGTTTCGCTTAGGAGGCGATGAATACTTCGCCCATATTCTTATAAAAGATCCGAAAAAAGTTAAGGAACTGCTCGAAAACATACAAAGGAGAATCAGAACAGCTTTCGAAGGTCAAAAACAAAAAATACGAAAACAAGCTCAAGAAGAAATGCGCGCAGAAAAGAAGCGTCGTCGTGGGTCGCCTGAACAACGAAAAAAATTAAATGAAGAATCAAAAGAACTAAAAGCGGA
>JAYUVI010000069.1:0-3546 GCA_043754135.1 Bdellovibrionales bacterium
GCAAAGTCAGGCCGCGAAAATCAATCAGATCGGCGTTTTTTTTCAATAGTTTCGTTAAGTCGCTCACTTCAGTAAAATCGAGACCGAATTTATTTTCACGAAAGCCTGTTTGAATGTAGGGGTGTGTGTTGACCCCCACATCGGGGTTCATACGCAAAGCCACCGGTACACGATAAAGACCAGGTGAACCGACAGCCTCTTTGTTCAATCGGCGGGCGCAGGCTAAAATGCGCTCAAGCTCAGGCGCACTTTCAACGTTGATTTGGCGTATCTGTTTCGTTAGCGCGAATTCAATTTCGCTTATGGTTTTGCCAACGCCTGAAAATACAATTTGATCCGCGCGAAAACCACATTCAAGCGCTAGCTGCATTTCACCCATCGAAACCGCATCAATACCAAAACCTTCTTCGCGCAATACACTTAGCACCGAGTGTGAGTTATTGGCCTTCATAGCGAAAAAAGCATGACCATTTGCCGGCATATGTTTTTTGAAAAATCTCGCGCGCGCACGCAAGCCGTCTAAATCATAAACGTAAAGTGGAGTGCCCGACTTCTTCGCCAGTTCAGCGTATCGCTCATTCAAATTTAAACTGTCGGTGGGCATTTCGTTTCACTTTCTTTTTACAGAGTCTTAGGCGTCTAAATCGAATTCTTTGTGTAAAGCCTCAGCAATACGTTTCAAATTATCTTTGTCGACGACCGCGCTTATTTTAATATCTGACGTTGTGACGAGGTGAATCGGCACATCTTGCTGATCGAAGATCTGAAAAAATCGTGCAGCTACGCCGGGGTGATTTTTCATACCCACACCAATGACCGAAATTTTCGCAACATCGCGCATGACTTCGACTTTAGCGTCGCCTTTTAAAAATTCTCGCAACGTGAGTTCAGTGAGTGCGAAATCTTCTTCAGTTACTGAAAAATTCAAACGCTGCCCGAGTTCACCATGGCTTTGGGTAATAATATCGACGACAACGTTTTTTTCTGCCAGACGCGTAAATAAATTTGCGAGAAACTTGGCGCCTTCAGGCACTGGGTATAAACGAATCACAACAGTGGCGGGGTCATGGGTGACTGACGACACGACAGGGTTTTCTAGCATACCATCCTCCTCAACGACCCAAGTGCCTTCGCGTTTTTCAAACGCCGAGCGCAAGTGAATGTTAATTTTGTATTTTGCGGCAATCTCAACAGAACGAAAATGTAAAACCTTCGAGCCGAGCGAGGCCATCTCCATCATCTCTTCAAATGACAACTTTTGAATTTCGCGCGCCTTAGGTACGAGTCGTGGGTCGGCAGAAAATACGGCCGGCACGTCGGTGTAAATCTCGCACTCCCGCGCTTTTAATGCAGCGGCCAGCGCGACCGCCGTCGTGTCTGAACCACCTCGACCGAGTGTCGTGATTTGGTCATCATCAGTCACACCTTGAAACCCGGCCACGATCGGGATCACTCCCAGATTGCAATATTTTAGTAATTTTTCTGTATCAATACTCACGATGCGTGCTTTTGAAAAAATCGAATCAGTTTGAATGCCCACTTGATGCGCGAGGAGAGGCGCCGCTTTCGCTCCACGTTTTTCGAGAGCCATTGCGAGAAGACTAATCGCGACTTGTTCACCACTCGCAAGAAGCATGTCGTAAGCCGGGCCACGGTAGTACGGGTCGATGTCGGTCGCCATACGCACAAGACGATTGGTTTCGCCTGACATCGCCGAAGCGACAATAATTGGCAGTTGACCAGTGGCTTGATCTTCAATCACACGGTCAGCGACATGACCAATGCGCTCGAGTGAGCCCACTGACGTGCCACCGAATTTTTTAATGACAATTTGACCTGAGTTTGTTTTCATAGACGGCCAACAACCTACCACCGCGAGAAGAAATTGGATAGTTTTCAGTTCGGTAAAACCGCTACACAACTCCCCATTTTAGGCTATCGTTTCGGCCGTTCGGGCCCGCACATTCTTATTCTGGGCGGGGTCCACGGCAATGAACCCGAGGGAGTGATCGCGGCTCTTGGTTTACTCGAGCAGTTCAACGAAAATTTTGCATATGGTTTGCGTGAGACAGTGGTGCCAGAGCTGAATTTAGATGGGGTCATGACTCAAAATCGGCGCAACAGTCGCGGCGTCGACCTAAACCGCAATCTGCCGACTAAAGATTGGACACGTACTGTAAGCCAAGAAAAGTATCACCCCGGCATCGAGCCCAATTCTGAACCCGAGAACCAGGCGCTCACTCGCTGGGTTGACGTCAATAAGCCCAAATTTATTGTGAGTTTACATTCGTGGCACCCTTTACTGAATATCAACGGCAATTGCCGCCCCGAAGCCGAAATGATCGCGAAATTGACGGGCTATGAAGTGAAAGAAGATATCGGCTACCCCACTCCCGGTTGCTTGGGCACGTATTGTGGATTGGAACGCGACATCCCCACTCTCACTTATGAAATTGAACGCGGCTTAGGCCACGCCGAAATTCTGCGCGTGCATGTGCCAGCAATTTTAGAAGCCTTGAAAATCTGCGAGGGGAGAATGTCGTGAAGAAGTCTGTCGGAAAAAAATCTGCGGCGAAGAAGTCTGTCGTGAAAAAATCCATCGAGAATAAATCTGCGGTGAAGAAGTCAGATGCTAGCTATCAGGGCGTAAATTTACCAGCTATTATCAACGAAGCGTTTTCAAGTAGCACTTTAACTTCGGCGCAAAAGTCGGCTGTTCAACTGGTGATTAAAAAATTAAATGTCGGTGAGTTGCGGGTGGCAGAGCCATCTCGAAATGTTGACAGTCCATCCTCTGCAGTTGGCGCCAGCTTGAGTGCAAGTGGCGGCAGCTCGATTGCAGGTGGCGGCGCTTTAACCAGCGGTGATGCTAGCGTTTTAACTAGCAAAAATGCGAGTACCAATGGCACTTGGGTCACCCATGAATGGGTGAAGAAAGCGATCCTTTTATATTTTCGTCTGCAAAAAATGACGGTGGTGAAAGCCGGCGATTTACAATTCTTCGATAAAATCCCGCTTAAAAAATGGACTGAGAAAGATGGCGTGCGCGTGGTACCTCATGCTCTCGCGCGCTACGGTTCATTTATTTCAAAGGGTGCGATCTTAATGCCATCATATGTAAATATTGGAGCGTACGTCGGCCCGGGTACGCTGATCGACACTTGGGCAACGGTAGGTTCGTGCGCGCAAGTCGGCGCTAACGTACACGTGTCAGGTGGCGTGGGTTTGGGTGGCGTGCTCGAGCCTGTGCAGGCTTCTCCAGTTATCATCGAAGACCATGCGTTTTTAGGCAGTCGAGTGATTGTAGTTGAAGGCGTGCATGTAAAAAGCGGCGCGGTTCTTGGCGCGGGTGTTACACTCACCTCATCAACAAAAATTATCGATGTTTCGGGATCGCAACCTGTGGAGCACATAGGCGTCGTGCCTGAAAACTCGGTGGTGATACCTGGTTCACTCCTCAAGAAATTTGCGGCTGGCACTTATGGCGTGAACTGCGCGTTGATCATAGGCAAACGCAAAGAATCTACCGATAAAAAAACCTCGCTG
>JAYUVI010000070.1:0-2661 GCA_043754135.1 Bdellovibrionales bacterium
CTCGATTTAAAAAAGCCAAAATTCTACGCGCTCGATATGTTCCCCTATCCCTCGGGCGCAGGTCTGCATGTGGGGCACTTAGCCTCGTACACTCCGACCGACATAGTTTCTCGTTATAAACGGACCAAAGGTTTTAATGTGCTTCACCCCATGGGTTACGATGCCTTTGGTTTACCGGCTGAACAGTACGCCATTCAAACCGGCATTCACCCAGCGATCACCACCAACAAAGCTATTGAAAACTTCAGACGCCAGCTCAAGTCTTTCGGTTACAGTTTCGATTGGACTCGCGAAATCTCAACGGCGGAGCCCGATTACTACAAATGGACTCAGTTTATTTTCTTGAAACTGTATGAACGCGGCCTTGCTTACCAAAAAGAAGCGCCGGTGAATTGGTGCCCTGAACTGCGCACCGTACTTGCTAACGAAGAGGTTGTGGACGGCAAATCAGAACGCGGCGGTCACCCGGTCTTGCGCGTGAAAATGAAGCAATGGATGCTCAAAATCACCGACTATGCTGAACGGCTTTTAAATGACCTCGACAAAATCGATTGGCCCGAAGCGACCAAAGAAGGCCAACGCAACTGGATTGGTAAGAGCGAAGGCGCCGTGATTAACTTCAAAATTGCCATCGCTGACGGCCAAGGTGCCAGCGCTAAAGTCGAAGCTTTCGACGTGTTCACCACCCGCCCCGACACGATTTTTGGCGCTACTTTCATGGTGCTCGCCCCTGAACACCCGTTAGTGAACCAAATCACGACCACCGTGCAAAAAGCGGCGGTGAATACTTACGTTCAAGAAGTCTCTCGTAAAAGCGAAGTCGACCGGAAAGCCGCCACTGACAAAACGGGCGTCTTCACTGGTGCGTATGCTTTAAACCCATTCAACCAATCCAAAATTCCCGTGTGGATCGCCGAGTACGTGCTTTTAGATTACGGCACCGGCGCCATTATGGCCGTACCTGGTCACGATGAACGCGACTTCGAATTCGCGACAAAGTTTGAAATACCGGTCGTGCGAGTTTTAGTGAGTGACACCGACCTGCCTTTTACCGGCGACGGTCAATTGATGAATTCAGATTTTCTCAATGGCTTGTCAAAAAACGAGGCCATTAAAAAAGCCATCAGCGAAGTTGAAAAACGCAAGCTCGGTCGCCTGCAAGTGCAATATAAACTGCGGGATTGGCTGTTTAGCCGCCAACGTTACTGGGGTGAGCCGATCCCTATACTCCATTCAAAAACGACAGGCGAAACTGAAGGGCTACCATTTCAAGAATTGCCACTGGCTTTACCTGAGGTCGCTAATTACGAACCCTCAGACAAAGGTGAGCCGCCGCTTGCGCGAGTGCCGACATTTGTAAATTATAAAAATGGCTATTTGACCGATACAAACACCATGCCGGGCACAGCGGGCTCAGCGTGGTACTTTCTCAGGTACGCCGACCCTAAAAACAGCAAAGAACTCTGTTCGTTCGAAGCGCAAAAGTACTGGTTGCCCGTCGACCTCTACGTTGGCGGCGCCGAACACACCGTCAGTCACCTACTCTATTCGCGCTTTTGGCAAAAAGTTTTATTTGATTGTGGTTTGGTTTCACACGATGAGCCCTTCCAAAAACTCGCCCACCAGGGTGTGATCATGGGCCCCGACGGTCAGCGTATGTCTAAATCTCGCGGCAATGTGGTCAACCCCGACGACGTTCGCGCGAAATACGGCGCCGATGCCGCGCGCTTGTACATTTCGTTTATGGGCCCGTTTGATAAAGATAAACCTTGGGACACCAACGGCATCGAGGGAGTGCGACGCTTTCTTGAACGCGTTTGGCGTCTCGCCATTGACGAAAATGGGCAGTGTATTGTTGAAGAGAGCACTTCGCCACTCCCCGAAAATATTGAGCGTACCTATCACAAGACTATTAAAAAAGTCGGCGAAGACATTGAGGGAATGGCTTTCAACACCGCCATTTCTGCTATGATGATTCTGGTGAATGATTTATATAAGGCCAATATAAAACCCAAGGCTGTGATCAAAACTTTAGCGCAGCTCTTGATGCCGTTTGCTCCACACTTCGCTGAGGAGTTATGGAACAAATTGGGCGGCACAGGTTTTGTATCGCTCGCAGCATGGCCCAGCTACAATCTACAACTGACAGTCGACGACAAAGTCGAAATGGGTGTGCAAGTGAATGGTAAAATGCGCGGGAGCATATTGGTTTCGCTGACCACGAGTGAAGACGAAGCTTTGAAGCAGTCACGCGAGATAAATTCTGTTGCGAACGCGATAGGAAGTATGGCAATAGCTAAAGTTATTTACAAACCCGGCAAGATACTGAACATTATTGTTAAATGATGAACGATGCCGCCGTGATTGACGGCCGCTGACAAGGATGAAATGTTAGATACGATTCATGGTCCACAAAAGAATAGTTCAGAAAACAAAGTCGAAGTGAAAACGCAACCCGAGGTTACACGAATGAGTTGGAGCGTTGAAGACAGCTCAAAGCTGTACGGTATCAACAACTGGGGCAGTGGCTATTTTCGCATTAACGCCGCAGGTAACGTCGAAATTGCCACGGGCAAAGACAAACCAGGGCTCGATCTTTTTAAACTCACCCAAGACTTACGCGAGCGCGGTGTAAGACCGCCGATTCTGATTCGTATCCCC
>JAYUVI010000071.1:0-2920 GCA_043754135.1 Bdellovibrionales bacterium
TGCTGCCATATAACATGATAAATGGCAGCATAGATGCCAGATTTCATGGCCTAGATTCTAGGCCAACTCATCTTATCTTAATTCACGTCTTTGTAGTCGGCATCAATAACATCATCTTTGCCGGCTTTACTTTCACCTGCGCCGCTTGGGCCGCCTGCGCCGCCGGCTCCACCGCCGCCACTACCGTTCGTACCAGTGCCGCTGGCTTTTGATTTCTCATAAAGAGCGCTTGAAAGTTTATGGCTCGCTTGTGTGAGGCGATCAAGTGCCGACTGCAGTTCGGTCACGCTGCCTCGCGCTTGCAATGCTTTTTTCGCGTCGTTAAGTGCGGCTTCAGCATCAGCCTTGTCAGTTTGTGAAAGCTCGCCGCCTTTTTCTTTGATCAGCTTTTCAGTCTGATAAATCATATTGTCGAGGTTATTCACCACTTGCACTTCTTCGCGTTTCTTTTTGTCATCTTCAGCAAAAGCTTCAGCATCTTTCACCATGCGTTTAATTTCGTCTTCGCTCAGACCTGATTTCGCGGTGATTTTAATCGCCTGCTCTTTGCCAGTACCTAAATCTTTCGCTGAAACATTTAAAATACCATTGGCGTCGATATCGAATGTCACTTCAATCTGCGGTACACCACGCGGAGCTGATGCAATACCCACAAGTTCAAAACGCCCAAGCGATTTATTATCGCGCGACATTTCGCGTTCACCTTGAAGCGCGTGAACATCCACACTCGTTTGGCTATCAGCCGCAGTCGAAAACGTTTGCGACTTGCGGGTCGGGATTGTCGTATTGCGCTCAATAAGTCGAGTCATCACGCCACCCAAAGTTTCAATACCCAATGACAGAGGCGTAACGTCGAGTAGGAGTACATCTTTAACTTCGCCACCCAGCACTCCACCTTGTACCGCAGCACCAAGGGCGACGACTTCATCAGGGTTGACTGAACGGTTCGGCTCTTTGCCGAAAAGTTTTTTAACCGCTTCTTGAATTTTCGGTACGCAAGTTGAACCACCCACAAGTACGACTTCGTCGATATCTACAGGGTTCATGCCGGCGTCTTTTAAACATTTACGGCAAGGCTCAAGAGAAGCTTCAACAAGATCGTCGATCATCTGCTCAAATTTTGCGCGCGAAAGATTCAAATTCAAATGTTTGGGGCCTGATTGATCGGCCGTAATGAACGGCAAGTTGATCTCAGTCTCCATACGCGAGCTGAGTTCAATTTTGGCTTTTTCAGCCGCTTCTTTCAGACGCTGAATAGCCATTTTGTCGTTTTTTAAATCAATGCCCGTCTCTTTTTTGAATTCATTGGCCATCCACTCCAAAATGCGATGGTCAAAGTTGTCACCACCCAAGTGCGTATCACCGTTGGTGGCTTTTACTTCTACAACATTGTCGCCCACTTCGAGGATCGACACGTCAAACGTACCGCCACCAAAATCGTAAATGGCAATCTTTTGATCTTTTTTCTTATCAAGGCCGTAAGCCAAAGCCGCAGCAGTCGGTTCGTTGATAATACGTTTCACTTCAAGACCCGCAATACGCCCGGCATCTTTAGTCGCCTGTCTTTGGGCGTCGTTAAAGTAAGCCGGTACAGTGATCACCGCTTCAGTCACTTCATGACCCAAATAATTTTCTGCTACTTTTTTAAGTTTAATTAAAACCTGGGCGCCGATCTCTTCAGGAGAAACTTGTTTACCTTTAATATCGAAAGCACAATCAGTGCCTTTTTCGACCACTTTATAAGGCACGATTTGGCGCTCTTGTGCGGTTTCGGGAAAGCGTCTGCCAATAAAACGTTTTGATGAATAAATAGTATTTTCAGGGTTGGTGACCGCCTGACGTTTTGCGATCTGACCGACAAGAACTTCACCATCTTTAGTGTAGGCGACAACGGATGGAGTGGTACGACCACCCTCTTCGTTAACAATAACCTTAGGTTCGCCGCCTTCCATAACTGCGACAACTGAGTTGGTGGTCCCTAAGTCGATGCCTATAATTTTACCCATGATTCAATCTCCTTATAACCTATTGTATTAACTAAATATTCAGTAGAATTAACCTTACGTACCTAATTTGTGGTCGTTTTTAGCGTAGTCAAGGTAGCCCGCATGATCTGAGCTCACATTTCCATTAGCCAAATTTGGTTGACGTATTAGCCAAATATGAATAACGCTATAAGTATGCAAAACTTTTGGGAAGTTAAAGACTGGCCATTCACAGACAAGCATCTTATGGCGTTAAGTGAAGCGCCTTTCCAACGCCCTTTCCCCCCCCTTAAAGCAGAGCGCGGCCTATATATAATTCGCGGGCCCCGCCAAGTGGGTAAGTCTTCTTGGATGAAAAAAATTTTGAGCTCATTGCCGGCCGAAAAAACTTTTTTTCTTTCTTGTGAAAACGTAAGAGATCATCTCGATCTCGCCGAAATATTGAAATCGAATCGCCACCGAAAGTATTTTCTTTTTGATGAAGTGAGTTTTGTTAAAGAATGGTGGCGTGCGATCAAACACGAACTCGACTCATCAACTTCTAAGGCCATTGTAGTAACTGGTTCACACGCCGCTGACCTGAAAGCAGGAGCCGACCTTATGCCCGGTCGCTTTGAACTCGGCGGTGAGTTTGAACTTTTGCCTATGGATTTCACAGAGTTTGGGGAAATGCGAAAGCAGGCCGGCTGGCCACTGCTTGAACCTCGTGAATCACTTGAGTTGTACTTTAAAGTTGGGGGTTTCCCGTACGCCGTTATTGAATCTGGCGCCAACGGCGCCGACCCGATTAAAGCGCGGGAAATTTACCGAAGGTGGCTTTTAGGGGATTTGCTCAAACTGGGCAAGCAAGAAGCTTTTCTTCAAGAAACTTTAGGACAATTGGCGCTGACTATGTCCACCAGTTTAAGTTTGCAAAAATTGGCGCAAAAAACACA
>JAYUVI010000072.1:0-2802 GCA_043754135.1 Bdellovibrionales bacterium
AGTTTTAATATTTGTTGAAGCTGGTAAATCTGACATAGCCGCGAGTGCCGCAGAAAATGAAAACCAAGAGACTGAACTGACAACCTTGACTGGGCACAATAGCTTAGTTCAAGGGTCAAGCGGACCAGCAGATACCGGTAAGGCGCAAATCTCGGCTGAAACCCAAATTGGTAAAAAAATCGGTCTACGTGTAGACGCTTATTTCTTTCACGACCGGTTATCTTTTATCTCAGGCAAAAATTATGTCGGTGGCGTCGCCGCTTTACCCGACGATCTTTACAGCAAACAAGACAATTGGTGGAAGATCGACTCAGAAATGGTACGAGTGTTACTCACCTCTGATAAAATCGATGCCTACGTGACTTTTGCCAACTACAAAGATCACAAATCAGGTGGCGCAGGCGTGACTTATAGAATCACCAACGACAATATTATTTTGGTCGATTTCTCAGCCGGCCGCCCTGATCAGTACGCCGGCGCGAGTGTGTTTTACGTGCATAAGCTGACTTCAACATGGAACATTTATACTGGCTGGGAGCGTGTCGTGGATTCTTACCAACCCTACAACGCCGCCAGTGATCAAGCCCAACTCAGCACCACGGAGTGGGTTGTCGGCACAAAGAAAAATTTCAATCTGTATAATTCAGGGTCACTGGTTGCGACGATTGGTTTGAATGGCCAGCTCTCTTACTTAGTTGATGATGAAAATGACGGTGAAAAAACAGCGGCCGAGACAGGTCTGGATATTTCAGTTGGCGGCGTACTGAATGCTAAATGGAGATAAGCTCCTAGTCTGCATTAGTCAAAATCACAATGATAGGGCTGCTTACCGGCAACTCCCGACAATACACTCGCTCACAGGTTGTAGCTGGTCATCTTGACCATTTAAATTCACCCACTTAATGCCCGTCGGAAAGCCGAAAGTGAGCTTCATCGCCAAGTCGATATGCTTAAGAATATATTTTTTATTGCTGTAGCTAACGTGGCTTGCGAGTACACAGTTCGTGCCCTGCCGTTCAGAGGTCACAACGATTTCGCCACGCAAACCGGTCTGCGTTTTAATTTCTTCGAAAGCTTTGAATTGCAAAAGCACACCAGTCGATGAAGTGCGGTTGGCCGCCAAGTGCGGGCCAAAGTAATCAGCACTGTCGCTTGAAAAATCAGCTAAACGTTGACCAGTGGCCTTTTCAATGTAGTACACATCAAATGGTTTAGAGGTGTTGATTGCGCAAGTCAGTTGGTCATAAATCACATCATACTTAAGAAGTTTCTCAGCTTTGTAATTGACTCTTTGAATGGTGAGCACGGTTTGCGAAGCCGCAAAGCTTGATGAGCTCAAAAGAATACCTGCAGCAAAAATCAAAAACATAAAATTATTTTTCATAATGACCCCGTTTCTCTCGTCACTACCTAACACGGTTTTTTGCGAAAATGGTGGAGAAACCGTGAAAACTGAAATCGTTACACGTCTTTTGAGTTTCCGTGTGCATCAGTTGTCAAACATTCGAAACATTTTTTATATTTCACATCAGATAAGCATTAAAAACCATCATCCCCTGTGATGCCGAAACTTCCATAAAAATCGCCCGAGCATGGCGAGAGTAAAAACGATGGCGAAGGCCAAACCATAACCATAGCCCTCGCCAGGGTTTGAAGAATACATCGCACCGAAACAGAGGACCATCGCTTTGCCCACCACCATCGGAGATAAAAACGTGATCATAAAATTAACTGTAGTGATTTTGGGTGACTCCATCGCCACTTATAATATTTGAGCGGCGTAGAAATGTCAGTGGAGAAGTCAGCTTTGAATTTTAAGGCAAATGGAGCGGCGAGAACAAAATATTAAGGACAATCCTCAGGCTGCGGGTGCTCGTAGCGCTCGCCGCTCAACACTCTCTCGCTATAAAAGACATCAATGAACCGGCTGCCAGTTTCGATATCGCCATCGCTGAATTGAAAAGAATATGTGATTTCATTCACACCCGGCCGCACGCGCATGTATATACCTGCATCATAGGTCACCGTGAATTTTGTGTGGCCAACAATCAAATCAGGACCATCGTGCGTCGTCACGTTGCGAAAATCACTGGCAGTGACGAACGTGGCGAAATCTTGGCCAGCCGGTTCAATTTTTACGAATTCTTCGGGCGCGTGAACCTGTTCAAATCCATCTGAAATCACATTATTACCACAATCAAAACGCACTACTCGTTGCTTTTCGCGCTCTAAATTTATAACCGTCGCCTTTTCCGGAGTGTTCGCTGAAGGCGGTATACTCTTTGCTGAACAAGCAGTTAGGCCCAGCAAACCCATCAGCGCCATAGCTTTTACCATCTGCATTTTTGAGTTTGTCATATTTCCCCCTTGGTTGTGGTTGTCCTTATTTCATTTATCTGTTGCGATTTCTCTTACACAGCTTTCGCCAATAAATTTTGCACTTCTACCAGATACTGTTTCAGGCTCTTGCGCCCTTGCTCCGTACAGGTGTAAGTCGTGCGCGGCTTGCGCTCGACAAAAGTCTTGTTAACGCTGACAAATTTTTCGTCTTCTAACTTCTTCATATGCGTCGACAAATTCCCCTTCGAGACGCTTAGAGCCGCCAGCAATTCGTTGAAACTCACATCGCCCTCTGACGACGCGAGCACTCCCATAATGCTCAAGCGCACGCGGTCAGAGAGTAGTGGATGCGTTTGCAACAAATGCGCAGCCATTAATCGCCAATCCTTTTCAATTGGCGTAAATGCCACAATGAAAAAACATTTATTAAATTGAACCATAAAAAAGGCCAGAGTAAAGACG
>JAYUVI010000073.1:0-2972 GCA_043754135.1 Bdellovibrionales bacterium
ACCGGCTCTTTTCTTCGCCGATCGATGTTTTTTCCCGGCTCTATCTTTCTTTGCTTTTTTCATTTCTTTCTTATCTTTCATATCTCTCTTATCTTTGGCCGCTTTGTCTTTCTTGTGAGCATGTTTTTTGCCAGTTCTTTCTTTTGATTTCTCCGCCGACTTATCATTTTTTATCGGCGTCGTGGGCGGGAGTGGCGTATCGCCGGGCGCTGAGGGCGCTGTTGGTGGCACCACAACAGTGGGAGCGAGCATTGGTGTCGTGGCCGCAGGGGCGGGTGGCGCTGGCGGAGCGGCTTGATCTAGCGTAATATTTTCGTCAGTAATTTCGTCGTCAGCGTCAGCGGCGAACGCGCTCCATGTGAAACCAGCGCCGGCGAGTACAAAAGCCGTGACCGCAAGACCGGCAATGCAATCTCTTATTTTACGTCTGCGCAAAACCGCATTCCAATAACCCATCACATTCTCCTCGCAAAACCGACTACCTGATCTCTTTACAAAACCGATTAATCGATCAAATTATCGATTAATCGGTTTTAGCTTTAAGCCTGCTTCGCCATTTGACTATTCATACGAAACAACACTTCATACATGGCCTTTAACATTTGCTCGTCGTAGCGGCCCGACAATTTGCTCTTCATAAAATCGAGCGCGCCTGAAGGCTGCATGGGCTTGTTGTAAGAACGCTGCGTGGTCAAAGCATCAAATGTATCAGCTAAAGCCACGATTTTGGCCATAGGGTGAATTTCACTCGCTTGCAACTGCTGGGGGTAACCGTTACCGGCCACGCTCTCGTGATGCTCGAAACTGCATGCCTTAATGGCGTCCGAAGCTTTGTGCTGATCTAGAATAATTAAGCCGAACTCGGGGTGCTTTTGCATCTGCGCCCACTCCACATCGTTCAACGGGCCATCTTTGGTGATAATATCGACGCTCACTTGGCGCTTACCGATATCGTGAAACAATGCGCCTTGGCCCATTTCGACTAACTCTTCGCGGGTGAAGCCCATAACCTTCGCCAAACCTAAGCAGTAAATGCCGACATCTAAAGAATGCGTGTAAGTGTAAAAATCGTGACTCGATAAACCAATTAAGTTCGCCATGGCTTCTGGAGCAAACTCCATTAGCTCTACAAATTGCTGAATCATCTCTTTCGATTCCCGCAAAGCTCGTTCGACGTCCGGACTTTCAAAAAGCTCTTCCACCAGAGTCAGTGAGCTTTCGCGCAACATGACAGCTTTATCGAGCGGAGCAATCTCTTTCGCATTTAGCTTTTCGTGAATATATTTTTTAAACGCGACACGGTCTTCATTCTTCAAGAAAAAGTTATCCGGCGCTGTGTTCTCGAATTTCGCGAGTTTTGTTTGGTCGAGCTTATCGCCGGCGCGTAAATAGTGGATTTGTTTGTTGTTAATCAGTACATATAAATCAAACGGTATGGGTGCCTGCGCATAAAGTGAATTGAGTCGCACCTTAATAAAGTTTTTGTTATGTTGTTCAGACATGCTTTCAGTTTGCCATGGTCTTTCACGCAACACAAAGCCTGTGAACTCACGCGACCTTAGTCGGGGGACGAGCAGTTGGATCTCACTTATGAAACTCATATTCAATACCTAAAGGGCGTGGGCCCGAAGCTGGGTGATGTGCTGAGCAAGCGCGGTGTGGCGACAGTGGGTGAGTTACTGGAGTGGTTCCCTCGAGCTTACGAAGACCGCAGGCGCGCGCGTAACATCGCTTCACTTGAGCCCAATCAAATCGTGAGCATCGAAGCCACGGTTTTAACTGTGCGTTCGGTACAAATGGGTAAGAGCTACCGTAAAATGTACGAGGTCGTGATTGGCGATGCCAGCGGCCGCATCGCTTGCAAATTTTTTCGCGTGCCTTACAAGGGTTATTTCGAGCGCTTGACCACTCATCAAAAAGTGCGCGTGGCCGGCAAAGTGTCATTTTATCGTTCGCGGTTAGAATTTCTCCACCCCGATATTCAACCGGTTTATGAAGAAGACGAGACCGACGAATTAAAAGACAAACTTATCCCACTTTACACCGACACCGAAGGTTTGAGCGCGCTTAAGCTGCGCAAGCTGATGGATCTCGCCATTGAAGAACTCACCGAAAAACAGAAGGCCGTGCCTGAAGTTTTTCCGCAATGGTTGCGAGAGAAATACGATCTCACGACTCGGGCTGATGCTTTGCGCTTAATTCACCAGCCGCCAGCCCATTCAGGGGAAGAGTTTTTGAATTTCAAAGCGCCGCCGCAACGAAGAATTATTTTTGAAGAATTTTTTTGGCTCGAACTTTATTTGGGCCTTGAGAAAAAAGGACTTAAAAGTGAAAAGGCGCCGGCTTTTACTAAAGGCCGCGCGTTGGCTGACAAGTTAGAAGGTTCACTACCCTTTCAGCTCACCGGGGCGCAAAAACGCGTCTTTAGTGAAATTTATGAAGATTTAAAAGTCGCTTCACCTATGCATCGACTCGTACAGGGTGATGTGGGCTCCGGTAAAACCCTCGTTGCGTTTCTCGCAAGCTGTGTGGCGAAAGAGAGCGGCTATCAAACCGCGATCATGGTGCCCACTGAGATTTTAGCTGAACAGCATTTTAAAAATGCGCAAAAGTTGCTCGCGCCACTCGGCGTGCGTGCCGAAATTTTGGTGAGCAATTTGACGGCTAAAGAGCACCGCGAGATTCGCGAAGGTCTCGAAAGTGGCGCGATACATTTGGTGATTGGCACTCACGCGCTGATAGAAGGCGACGTGAAGTTTGCAAAGCTGGGTCTGGTAGTTATCGACGAGCAACATCGTTTCGGAGTCGAGCAGAGAAATCGTTTAAAGAAAAATACCACGCCGCATTTTCTGGTGATGACAGCAACGCCTATCCCGCGCACGCTGGCCATGACAGTATATGGTGACCTCGATGTTTCGGTGGTTGATGAACTACCACCGGGTCGTTCGCCTGTGGTCACGAAAAAAGCTTTT
>JAYUVI010000074.1:0-6084 GCA_043754135.1 Bdellovibrionales bacterium
CCCGAGTATACAGTGATCGGTCGGGTCGCTCGCCGCATTTGGGCTGTAGCGATGCGCGATCTCTACAAGGGCAATGATCGATCACAGAAATTGAAATACCACATTCAGACTTCGGGGCGTTCGTTGCACGCGCAAGAAATAGACTTCAATGACATTCGCACGACGCTGCAGGCGCTGCTCGCGATCAACGACAATTGCAATTCGCTGCACACAAATGCGTTTGATGAAGCCATCACCACTCCGACCGAGGGTTCAGTGCGACGAGCGCAAGCGATTCAAATGATTATTAATAAAGAATTTGGTCAGGCGCAAAATGAGAACCCGTTACAGGGCAGCTACTTTGTCGATTGGCTTACCGATACGGTTGAAGAAGCCGTGCTCGAAGAATTTTCGCGCATCAACGCCCGTGGCGGAGTGCTGGGCTCAATGGAAACTCAATATCAGCGCGGTAAGATTCAAGATGAATCGCTTTTTTATGAATCGCTAAAACATTCAGGCCAGCTGCCCATTGTAGGAGTCAATACGTTCATCGATCCGAAAACATTAGAGCAGAATTACGTGCCGCCAAAAATAGAGTTGGCGCGCGCTTCACAACAAGAAAAGAAAATGTGTTTGGATCGTACCAATGAATACAAACGCCAGCATAGTGAAGGCGCTCAGCGCGAGCTCGCGAGCCTCAAAGCGGCGGCCCTCAATAATCAAAATATTTTTGCAGCGCTTATGAGTGCGGCTCGACATTGTTCACTCTACCAAATGACCCAGGCCCTATTCGAAGTCGGCGGCCAATACCGCCGAAACGTTTAAAACGCCGAAAATGGCGAAATCCTTCGGTGCTCGTCGCTGTCGAATGTGTACCCGGCTCCTCGGTTGCGCCTGCGGGGCCACCCATTCGACTGTGCGACGGGTGCGTACACCCGCCTCCGCGCTTGCTCCTGTGCGCCTCGACTTTCACCATTTTGGGCGTTTTATCTCTTGTCTTAGATTGCCGTTAAAACGAGGCGCCTAAATAGAAGCGTAGGCCGGTGATGTTGACGCGGTCAGTGGCGTCTTCCCAATCGCTTTTCGCGATTTTGCGGTCGTAGCTCGAGTCCAATCGTTTATCGTTGTAGTCTTCGCTCAATGTCGCAACCGGGGCCGCGAAGCCGATCCAGTCGCAACCGAGAGTGAAGTTCTCCCACTGCCATTGGTTGCCGATCGAGACGCTCAAAGCCAAGCTTTCGCCTGTAGCGATGTGCTCGCCATCCTGATCACCAAAAAGGCTATCGTTGGCGTGCATTTTAATTTTGCGATAGTCGCCACCGACGTTCGCATAAAATGAATTACCTAAAAAATGCTTATAGTGCACGCCCGCTGACTTCGCGTCGTACTCAGATGTGTAAAGGGTCTCATCGTTATCACCGCTTGTGTATTCAAGCTGCACTAAAGAGTTGCGATTAATAAAAAACCCAGCGCTCAAACCGGAGCTCGAAACAGGCCAAACCGTGACGCCTAAAAGTTGAGCCGTAACTTGAAACTTTTTACCGTCGCGATGAAATGCACTCGTGTTTTCATAAACGACTTCGGGTTGTCTTTGAATGGTCAGGCCGTCTTTTGTTGTGCGCGGTTGTGTTGGCATTGCCGGTGTCGCGTTCACTAGCGGCGGAGTATTAGCCGTCGCAGCTGGTGCAACTGTCGCTGCTGGCACCCCAGAAGATGCACCCGCTTGCGGCTCTGCAGCTTGGGCCTGTGACCCGAAACTGATCAACAAATTGACAACAATGTAAGATCGTAAAATCGGTGACATAGAGTCTCCCTAGGAAAGATATGAGTTAAGCCTTGGTTACTGAGCGTTCTTACGCAAGTCAAACCCGATTGATAAGATGGTGTGTGGATGTGTTTCCCAATGACTTTCAGGCCACCGTTTGTAAAAATAGCTGAATGTTTTACAGATGCGCTTTACTCAGCCTGTTATTACCAATGTCAGCGCTAGTGTCAGCTCCGTTCACTTTTGCAGCGGCGGCTCCCGTACCGGCTGCTGGCGGCACGCTCACTCTCGACATTCGACAAACCGTGCAGTTCGCGTTGCAAAATTCAACGGCGTTTATTTCGGCGCGAAATCAAAATGAAATCGCGGAGCTTAAAGCTAAGAACGCGCATTGGGCGCTCTTCCCAAGTCTTGATTTGACTACGAGTTTTGGCGTGCAAGATACCAATTCTTCGCTAGCAACCACAGGTGCTCAGAATACGCCGTACACAAGCGCTTTGAAATTGAGTTTAAGCGAAACGCTTTACGATAATGGCGTACTCCTGACGCGGAATAAAATAGCGGGGTATGAACAGCACGCCGCGCGCCTACTCTACCGGCGAGAGCGCAATCAGCTGGTGCGCGACACTCTCGAGCAGTACATGCGCTTTTCTCTGCTCAGTCGCACAAGTGAAGTGCTTAAAACCCAGCTCGAACTTATTCAAAAGCAGTACAATTTAGTGCAGAACGCTTTTAAACAGGGTTTGAAGACGCGTCGAGATTTTATACGTTTTCGCACGCAGTTGAGTCGCGCTGAAATTGATCTCGCCGCTTCTCGAACGGCAGGTGAAAAAGCTAAAATCGATTTAATGAAAGTGATTGGCGTCGTGCCAGAAAAATACAGTCAGTTCAGTTTCGTGCCTACCGCAGCGCCTAATTTAAAAAATGTGCAGTTGCCGGCGCTCAATTATAAAAACCACGACACCTATAAAATCGCCGAGTTGCGCGTGCAGGTTTCAGCTTTAGAAGCCGATCTGATAGCGCGAAGGCTGTACCCTGAAATTGCTCTGACTGGCAGTGTTGATTACACGGCCTCTGACTATGCTGGGACCGGCCAGTCGGTTTCTGACAATGACTTAATCACTTCACAGGCGCTCATTACCTTAAAATATAATTTCTGGGATTGGGGTAATCGCAATCGCGAAAAGCGTGTGGCTTTGCTGACGCAAAAAATTGAAGAGAACACGCTTGAAACACAAATGCGTGATTTGGCTGGAGATTTAAACAAGCTGATGCTTGATTTGGAACAACTCCGCAAGAATTATGATCTCACGAGCGAATTGCTCTCCCTTGAAGAGAGTAATTACAAAGCCCTCGAGCAAGACTACCGCGAGGGCCGCGCGCAATATCTCGACCTTATCACCAGTTTGAGTGATCTCGCGGATTCTCGCATTCGTTATTTTTCGTCTGCGCTTGATTTACAATTGGCGGTTTACACTTATCGTTTTCACCAAGGGACTTTGTATGAAGACTTCACAAAAAATGAATAAATGGCATATTTTGTTAGTGGTCCTCGTCTCACTTGGCAGTGGTGTGGCTTATAAACTCATGGGCGAGCCTGAAGCCCAACATACCAATGGCGGCGCGCGATCTTCGCAGTTCGGCAGCGTACAAAAAGGGGATTTGCTACAGCGGGTGACTATCGCGGGGATTTTAGTACCCCAGCGACGCACAGTGATCATGGCTCCTTTCAACGGTTATGTGAAAAAGATTTTTGTCAGAGTCGGCGATATAGTGAAGGCCGGCGACCCACTAGTGAGCGTGGTGCAATCGCTGAATTCGGGGGAAGACACTTACCCCATGCGCGCGCCCTTCCCTGGGCGAGTGGTAGGTATTCAAAAAACCGAAGGTGAAAACGTAAAACAAAATGACGAAAAAGAATTTATTTTAAAGATCGATGACATGAGTCAGGTTTTTATCGAAGCCGACATACCTGAAATGGATCGTGTGAAAATCGTAAAAGGCCAAGAGGCCATCGTGAAAGTCACCGCGATTTTAGATCGGTCCTACAAAGGTATCGTGCGTGATATGGATCTCTCGGCCAGAGAGACCGAACGTTGGTCGCGGGCTTCGCAGGTGGAGTTCCCCATGCGAGTCGAAATCACTGACTCCGATACCAAACTCTATTCAGGGATGACCGCCATTATCGACATTATCACTGCCAAACGCGAAAACGTTTTCATGTTGCGCCACGAGTATTTACGCAAAAAAGGTGAAGAGTATTTTGTAACTTTAAAAAGCGGTGAACGACGCAATGTGAAAGTCGGCATACAGAACGAAGAGGTTTTTGAAATCGTGAGTGGGCTCACCGAAAAAGACAAAGTGCGTTTGGTGGATTTTTTAAGTCTGGTTTCTGAGTAAATCGCTATGATCGAAGTGCGCCAAGTTTCTTATTCTTATAAGCGTGAAGGTGTTGAGGTGCCGGTTTTATCAAACCTAGACCTCACTATCGAGCGTGGCGACTTTGTCGCTATTCAAGGCCCATCGGGCTCAGGCAAATCGACTTTGCTGTATTTGCTCGGATGCTTACTTGACATTCAATCGGGCGAAATTTTGATCGATGGTGAAAATGTTTCGGCATTCGATGGCACTTCGCTGGCGCTTTTTCGTAATCGTAAAATCGGTTTTGTCTTTCAGCAGTTTCATTTGCTCGCGCGTTCGACGGTCTTACAAAATATTTTATTGCCGACTATTTACCCGTGCGAGTTTGAAAAACCCGAAACTGATTTTGACACCCGCGCTGAAAAGCTCGCGACACGGTTGGGGTTGGGCGATCGACTTGAGCATATGCCTAATCAGCTTTCGGGTGGTCAACAACAGCGTGTGGCCATTGCGCGGGCGTTGATGAACGACCCTGAAATCATTTTGGCCGATGAACCTACAGGTAATTTGGATTCACATTCTTCAGGCCAAATTATGGATTTACTGGCAGAGCTCAATGCCGAGGGCCGCACAGTTGTGGTGATCACACACGACAGCGAAGTCGCTGAACGTTGTAAAAAAATTATTAAATTTCGCGATGGCCAGGTTTCTGAAGTTATTGAAAATGAAAATTATAAGCCAGTGTTGGCATTGTCGCGTAACGCCGACCAGACTGGGGCGACGCAAACACTCTCGCAACTGGGCCCGGGCCCAGTTCAGCAAGCCACTGCATTAGCAAAGTCGACTGCGGCATCGCCAAAAAAGCATCACACTCGCGGTGACGCCAAAATGCTTTCCCGTGAGGGCTTCACGCAGTACTGGCATCTCGCTCAGCTCATGCTGCCGATCGCAAAAGAAAATCTGGTGCGAAATAAAGTGCGCACGCTCCTGACCATGCTCGGAATTATTATCGGTATTGCTTCAGTGCTTGCGATGATCACTCTTGGCGACTTCACAAAAAGGCGAGTGCTCGAATCTTACGTTATTTTGGGCGCGAACACGGTGATTTTTTACGGCAACCCCAATTGGGAGCAAAAAGCCACCGACAGAGTGGCGGTCAGTTTTCGCTCTTTTGATATCAAGCGTGATATAGAACCGCTTTTCAGAATTTTTGACGAAGTTCAAAAGCTGGCACCCAACATGAGCGATTGGGATGTCTCCAATGTGAGTTTTGCAGGTCGGGTGGTCGACAAGGATGTGCAAATGATTGGCACCACACCTGAGGGGGTAGAAATATCAGGTCGCGAAATTTTTGCGGGTCGAAATTTTTCACCTTTTCACGTCGAAGAAAAAAGCAGTGTTTGTCTGATCGGCTATGAAATTGGCGAAAAATTATTTAAAGCCGTATCGCCAGTGGGTCAAATTCTGCAAGTGCAGCAAAGTGAGTCTTCTTTTGGTTGTCAGATTATTGGCGTTCTAAAGTCGATGTCGAATAGTTCGGGGTGGGCGAAACCCAATTTGCAAATTATTTTGCCTTACACTTTCTATCAAACTATTTCGCGTAACTGGTGGAGCAGTCAAATTCGTCAGTTGCTCATTCAATTGCGACCTAATATTGAAATTTCCCATTATGCTGAGGGTATACGCGCCTTTTTTGCCGCCAAGTATGGCAGCTCGGGTGATTTTAGAGTCGATTCGAATTCAGTGTTGCTCGCGCAAATGGATCGCTTCTTAAGTCTTTTTACTTTGCTCCTGGCGCTGATTGCGTTTATGTCGCTGCTCATTGGCGGTGTCGGCATTGCCAATATGATGCTTGTGTCAGTGTCAGAACGTTTTCGTGAAATTGGTCTGCGCAAAGCGCTGGGCGCCACAGACTTCAGCATTCGTGTGCAATTTTTAATGGAGTCTCTCGTGATTTGCCTCGTCGCCGGGGCCATTGG
>JAYUVI010000075.1:0-2074 GCA_043754135.1 Bdellovibrionales bacterium
CAACTCGGGCGCTGGTGTATTCGCGCGTTCTAAATGCTCGGCAAAGCTGGGCGACACAGAGTTTTTATGAAAAGCTTTCCACTCCAAATACATGCACTGCAGAGAAGGTGCGATAAACAAGGTGAGCAAAGTCGAAATGAAAAGCCCTCCTGAAACGGCAATACCCAACGGTTGTAAAATACGACCGCCATCACCAAAGCCAACAGCAATCGGTAACATACCGAGAAGTGTAGTGATTGACGTCATTAAGATAGGGCGCAGGCGTCGGCCACAGGCAATCAGTGCGGCCTCGCGCGGGGCGTAGCCGGCGTTCACGAGTTTGCGCAAGTAATCGACGAGAATAATACTATTCGCGACTGAGATACCGTTGAGTAAAATCACACCCAAAGCCGAATTGAGGGAAAGTGTGCTCTTAAACACGAAGAGCGAAATAACCACACCGAGAAAACCGAGCGGGATAGCCACCAGCACAAGGGCCGCACTCGCAATGTCACCGAACTGAAAAACGAGAGTAAAGAAAATTAGCAAAACTGAAAGACCGATGGCCCAGCCCAGTTGGTTCAAAGAATCTGTCAGTTCTTTTTTCGCGTCCTCAAATTGCACGCTAATATTTTGCGCGAGCGCCGCTATTCTAACCGGCTCAAGGGCTTTTTGAGCCTGCGCGAGTTTGGCATCAGCTAAGTGTTTGTCTTCATTTTTGAGGCGACTTTTAATAAGGTTCACGCGTCGTTCACCTTGGCGATAAACATCGGGTGGAGCTTCATCCCGCCCAATTTGCACAAAAGCGCGAAGTGGAAGAAGTTTGCCCGCTAAACCCACAGGCAACGCACTTAAATCCTCTAGAGTTTTAACGCGATTTTCTGGGTAATAAAGGCGAATTGCTGATTTGCGATAATCGTTCACCATTTCACCAACGTACATTCCGTCGGTAGCGACGCGAGTGATGTCAGTGAAATCGGCAGGCGAGAGTCCATGGCCGGCAAGCTTTAAAGCGGACCACTGTTCATTGTGCAAAGAAAAATTCACTTCTTCTACGCGCTCAAGCGAAGGCGAAGTTTCAGTCGCGTTGTAAATGTCAGCTGAGCGAATAGCATCGTAAGCTTCTTGCGCGAATCGTCGGGCTTTCAGATAATTCTGGCCTTGTATGGCTATGCGCATGTCTTCGGGGTCGGGGATAGGCAGTTCCGAGGGGTTCCACGGCGTCACATAATAATTCACTTCAGGGGTATTTTTGAAGTCCCCTTCAAATTTCTTCCACAACCGCATCATGTCGCCTTTGTCCTTTAAGCGGGCCATAATCATGCCGCTATTGGGCTGATGAATTTGTGAGAAAGTGTACTTGATACTCGCGCCATCGCGTTTTAAGAGATCGGCTTCGACTTCAGAGGCGACGTCTTCCATTTGCTTCATCAGTGTCTGGCCTTGGGTGTTCACAAAGACCATGATCCAATCGGTATCAGGTTTGCCAATAATCTCGCGAGGTATTTTCGGCAATACGAATTGAATAAGAACGGCTAAGCCCACAACCACTAACACTGGTGCACCCAATTTCAGCAATCGCGAATTTAAGAAAACTTTTAAGCCCTTCACATAAGCGTTTTCAAGCCACAATAAAACTGGTTCCAGTAAAGCTGGCTTTTCTTCGTGATGATGCTCTGCCTGTCGACCTAAAATATGTAACCGCACAGTCGGTACAAGAACTAACGCCACAAGAGCTGATAAACCGTGCGAGAACACAACAGCCATAGCCAAATCACCTAATAGGGCATTCGCTAAACCATTTGTAAATACAAGCGGAACAAAAACTACGAGTGAAGCAATGGTCGACGCCACAATTGGCAACTTCACTTCGTTGACGGCTTTCATGACCAAGTCGATTCTTTGAGTGGGGTTAAGTGGCCCTTTCGCACGACCGAAGTGGCGAAAAATATTCTCCATCACCACGACTGAGGCATCGACGTTCATGCCGGCAGAAAGAGCTAAGCCCCCTAAAGAAATTAAATTCAAATGCTTATCCGGTTGACTCCGGAGATGTATTTGGTTGATTCTTGCACACATGGGGCGGCCAGGGTAT
>JAYUVI010000076.1:0-4490 GCA_043754135.1 Bdellovibrionales bacterium
GCATACTGTAAGACCCGCACAGGGCGGCTCGATGAAAGTCCAGGTTGCAGGGCTAACAAATGTAGTGAGTTCATATTTAAAATGGGTTTATTCAGAGCGTAGCCCAGACTTCGCATAAAATTTATCGCGACGCGAATGCCAGTAAAACTGCCAGGCCCGACGCCCACAGCTAAAAATTCTAAGTCCTCTGGAGCAAATTTATTTTCATTCAAAATTTCTTTAAATGCGACGGTGATGTATTCGCTGTGGGAACCATCTTTTTGCCAATTTTTCAGTGCTAAACATTTTTTAGCGTCGAATAAAGCGAGGCCCCCTTGCGCTGTTGAAGTATCGCTTGCGAGCCAAAGCATAAATTACCAGGAAGAAATAAGGTGAGTAATATCGTTAAAAAGTGCAAAAAGCATCAGACTCAAAAGTAAAACGAGCCCAAACTGTTGAGCCATCTCCAGCTTTTTAAAACTAATGGGCGCACCCTTTAAGGCCTCTATAGTAAAAAACATCAAGTGGCCGCCATCGAGAACGGGCACCGGCAACAAGTTCAGTAAAAACAAGTTAATCGAGATAATGGCCATCATTTTGAGAAAAGCCACGGTGCCAGCTTCAAAAGATTTGCTCGCCACGCGACCAATCGTGATCACGCCACCGATATTTCTCGCTGAAACTTCATTTTGCACTAGACGCACAAAACTAATAGCGATGAGTTTCGACCACACCCAAGCTTGTGTTACACCATAGCTCAACATTTTAATCGGATTTGTGGTTTTCAACATGTACGGCGTATTCATGGTGCTGAGAATTGCGGGCACAACACCGATAGCATAACGTGATTCCATCGCGCCCTGTTCTGTGGGTAAGTCTGTTAACTCTGGTGTCACCGTTATTTTTTTCTGTTCACCATTACGAAGCACGCCGAAAGTGATTTGTTTGGCTTCGGGTTTAAAATTTTTGACGTAATCGAGAACGGTTTGCCAGTTACTAACAGCTTCGCCGTTAATGGTGGTGACATAGTCGCCTTTTTGTAAACCTGCATTTGCGGCGGGCGACTTGGGACGCACACTCATTAAAAAAAGATCGGCCTTAGCAATGCCCAGCTGTGAGAGAAGCTCTTGTTGAGGCTTGGTCGTTGGTAATTGAAAGCTCACATTGCGTGTTTGAGAATCTTTGCTTTCTTGGTCGTAAGAGCGAACCTCGAGATCAACGGAGGTTTTATTTTCGGAGAGAGCTTGTAAAAAACGTGGTTCAATTTCCCGCCAGTAGTGAATCTCGTGCCCGTCGATTTTTTCAATGACGTCAAAGTTGCGTAAGCCTTGAGCATAAGCCGGTGCTTGTGCTGATTCGACACCAATTATTGCAGCTGCCGATTCCGGCGAAAGACCATCAACCCGGCCTACTTCACGTTGCGTAGAAAAAAGAAAACTATTTTTGCCCAGCTCAGGTGTCGCTTGCACGGGCTTGCGATCCTCAATAGCGAGAGGCCAGATGTGTTCGCCACTGACATCAAAAGTGAGAGTGCGGCCAGCATTGGCCTCAACCATTTCTTTCACTTCAGTCCATTGGGAGACCACTTCGCCGTTGACCGATTTTATTTTATCGCCCGAGCGAAATCCGGCGGCATAGGCGGCCGAATCGGCACCCACGTCACCCAATTGTGCACTCGGGACTTCTTCACCCAAAGCGCCAATAACGGCGAAAACTAAAATCGCAAAAAGTAAATTCATAACAGGTCCGGCGAGGACAATAGCAATGCGAGGCCAAACAGGTTTATGCAAAAATGAATATTGGCGCTCTTCCAGAGGAATTTCAACCGTCGGGTCATCGCCATACATTTTAACGTATCCACCGAGAGGGATTAGAGATACGCAGTAGGTGGTGTCGCCACGTTTGTGCGAAAATATTTTTTTGCCAAAGCCGAGGCTAAACGTCTCTACACGAACACCATAATAAACAGCGACTAAGTAGTGGCCGAGTTCGTGTACAAAAATGAGTAAGCCTAAGAGGAGAAAAAAGGGCCCAATACCTGACATTACTTTTGTTAACGCGAGTGATATCATTTCCATCTCTAGGATTCTAAATTGGATTATGCGCGTGCGCTAGTTTTTCTCTCAACCAGTGAATTTATCTTGTCATCGAGTCTAGTTGGATGACTCACATTAGACGCATTAAAGTGTGTAGGTGTAGGTCAGCGCTGCAGTATAGACGAGTGGAGCGGCAAAATACAGGCCGTCTAGACGGTCTAAAGCGCCGCCGTGACCAGGCATTATTTGGCCGGAGTCTTTCACATCAGCAACGCGTTTGAAAAGTGACTCAAAAAGGTCACCGCTCTGGGCAAGTAATGCGCCTATAAATGAAATACCAAGTACTGCGGCCACTGGTAAAAAGGGTAACAATTGGTGACTGATGGCTACGCCCGCGAGCATCGAACCCGCAATGCCAGCCATTGCACCCTCGACGGTTTTGTTAGGTGAAATACCGACAAACAGTTTGTTTTTACCAAAAAATTTACCGCCGAAATAAGCCAAAACATCGCCGCTGAAGACAAGGCCACAAAGAAACAAAAACCACTCTGCACCACTCGGGAGCTGTAAAGTCTTAAGTGCGTAAACTGGCAGAAGGGCGCAGTAAACATATCCGAGTAAGGTCAAAGCAATAAAATGCAATCGACGCGAGTTTTCTATATCGTCTTTTTCAAGCCACAGTTGCCCAACTGTCGAAATTACACAGATCAAGCCGAAATAAGCGAGCGCAGGTAAGTAAGAAAATAAATGGCAAAGAATGATAAGAACACAATTCATTAAAAACCAGGTGCGTTGAATTTGCGTCATTTGCAAAGGCACAAAAACCACTTTTTGAAATTCAAAAGCGCCCACGACAGCCACGATAAAACCGAACACTACGAGGCCCGTGGTTTTGAAATACTTATAAGTAAAGGCCATAATGACGACGACAACAACAGCAGAGAGAATTCGTTTTAAAAGTGGGTTCATGAGTATTCCTGAAGGGCTGACGCTTCATTAGCGATCGCTAACGGCGCGACACGGCCGAAGCGTCTTGAACGAGAGCTGTAGTCAGTAAGGGCCGTATGAAAATCTTCGGCAGTGAAATCGGGCCAATGTTTATTCGTAAAATAAATTTCGGCATAAGCCGCTTGCCACAAAAAGAAATTAGATAAACGTTGCTCACCGCTCGTACGTAAAATGAGATCGGGGTCAGGCAGGCCACTGGTTTGTAAACCGAAAGCCAAATGGGATTCATCTATGGTTTCAGGCTGTAGTTCACCTTTTTGTACTTTTTCTGCCAACTGACGAACACTCGCTAAAATATCTTGGCGACCGCCATAACTGAGGGCAAAAATCAAATTCATGCCGGTGTTTAAACGAGTGGAGTAAATTGTTTGCTGCGCGTGAGCCTGAACAGATGCGGGCAAGCGCGAGATATCACCAATCACATGAAAGCGCACGTTTTTCTCGACAAGAGTGTCATGCTCGCGTCGCAATCGATGCGCAAGTAAGCGCATCAAAAAACCGACCTCTTGTTCAGGGCGAAACCAATTTTCAGTGCTAAAGGCAAAGAGCGTGAGATTTTTGATCCCGCTATCAACAGCTTCTGTAATGATTTTTTTTGCGACAAACGCTCCACGAATATGCCCATAAGTTCTCGGGCGCCCGCGCGACTGGGCCCAACGACCGTTCCCATCCATAATTATGGCTACGTGGTCGGGTTTATTCATAGGCTTTACAAGGTCATCAATTCTTTTTCTTTGTCGGTACCGATTTGATCAATTTTTTTGATGTTATCGTCCGTCAGCTTTTGAATGGCTTCAGTGGCTAATTTATTTTCATCTTCGCTGATATTTTTATCTTTAAGCGCGCCCTTTAAAAGGTCATTGGCGTCACGTCGAGACATACGAACGGCCACGCGGGCATCTTCAACTATTTTCTTGATGTTTTTTACGAGGTCCTTGCGGCGTTCTTCAGTTAGCTCAGGTAAACGCAAACGAATCACTTTACCATCATTTTGCGGTGTCATCCCGACATCGCTTTTGATAATAGCCTGCTCAATTTCTTTTAAAATGCTCATCTCCCAAGGCGAAATTAAAAACGAACGGGCGTCGGGGCACGATATCGCAGCCACTTGATTGAGCGGTGACGGCTGACCGTAATAATTAACGCGAACAGAGTCGAGCATCGTGACTTGCGCTCGACCAGTGCGAACTTTTTTGAGTTCATTGCCGAGTGATGTGATTGCCGTTTTCATCGAGGCGTCTGTTTTTTTCTTAAGGTCTTCAGTCATGGTAGGCCCCCTTCTCAAATGGCTATTGAACGATTGTACCGACCTTTTCGCCAGAGACAACTTTAGCGATGTTGGCCGGATCCTTTAAACTGAAAGTGATAATAGGCAGTTTATTGTCCATACACAGGCTGATGGCGGTTGAATCCATGACCTGTAGGCCCTTCTTCAGCACATCGAGATAACTGAGTTTAGGGAACTTC
>JAYUVI010000077.1:0-4104 GCA_043754135.1 Bdellovibrionales bacterium
AAACCTCTTCTAACAAACCGCTGTTCAATTAACTCAAACACATATACATGACCACTTCCCGTACCAAATGCCAAAAACACGCGCCCATTTTTCTCATACCAAGATGCTGCCCGGGGTATACTGATAACGGCATAATGTTCTAGCTCTACAAATTGACCATTATCTAATTCAAATAAATATATGCCGTGTTCAAAACTGCTAACAGCCAAATACGCGCGGCCATTATGCTGATACCAAGCTGGCCATTGAAGAGACATATCGGCTAAGCCCTTCGATGGGCGCTCGACTAATTTGTTCGTCTGTAAATCTAACTCGAATAAGTAAAGCGCATGGGCATTAGAACCGAACACCAAGTACAATCGGTTATCGAACGCGAACCATGCCGCGGGGCCAGAAAACTTTTTATGATTTTTATCTAACTCAACTAAACGTCCACTGGATAAATTCAACTCGAATATATTAAAATAATCGCCAAGACCATTGGAGCACGCGGCTAAGAATACTCGACCTTTATATTCATACCAAATCGAAAAGTTAGTCAGCGCGCCACCCAATGCAATCTTTTGCGGTTTAAATAAACTCATAGCCCAACTCGCGTCTTGAACGATTTCTTCACGTTCTGCTGTTTCGTTTTCAAGTTGCGGGATAATTTGATGGAGTTCGAACTGTATCTCCGCCCACTCTTGCGCGGTGATGGCCGCGATTTTTTCTGACGTCGCTCGCTGTAGCGCCGCCGCGAATGAATCTGTTGCGCTTTCGCGAAATGGATTAGAGGCCTGAGTTGACATGGCTATCTTTTTCAGATCGTGGACGTCGATAAATTTATTTTCGTATCCCGCCCAGAGAAAACGCAAGTACGCCTGAGCATTGGGAGGCAGGTCGGCGTGCGAGCCGGCAAATATTTTATCGCGCCCGCTTTGGCTGAGGGTTGATGTCGAAGAGTCTATAGAGGCCACAGGCGGCGTAAACAATTTATTGGAGCAATCATCTTGCGGCGAGGAGGTCGATCTCAAAGTTAGTAATGGCGACGGCCTACCTGTCTCTGCTACTGAAGCCCGCACAGAGACCGGCGAAACAAATATCGCCGCTAAACACATCAATAAAGCAAGTAATGGCGATAAAACCAAAACCCTCATCGCCCACGCCCTTTCATTTTTTTATAGATGTTAAAGTGGCTAAGACGGCCTCCCGGTGAAATTAAACTTAAAATAAACCGCTCTTGGTTGGCATAGCCAACAACATAGGGCCAAGAGCCAGCTGAGACCTGGGTTGTATCGACTAAAATTAATTGCGGAGTGGCGAGATCGATTTCAAATAAATAAGCATTGTCACTTCTCGCCCCCGCAACACTTCTTGACCCTGCGACTAAATAGAGTCGCCCATCATTTTCGAGAAAAGATGGTGAACGAATAGGCGTAGACCCGACGTTGTAGTTAGCGAGCGGTACGAGGCGACCTGCGACTAATTCAAACAAGTGAATATATCCATCATCGCTGCCCGCCATGAAATACGTTCGACCCACATGCTTATGCCATGCGTGAGCCTCGGGACTGACCTCACCCAAAAACACCTTTGAATCTTTTTCGACGAGCGTGGTGTTGTTCGAGTCAAATTCATATAAATGAACAGCTTTGCCCAGGCTTAATGCCACATAATTGCGGTGTTCGTGTTCAACCCAAGCCGGGCTGAGATCGTACGTTAGGTCCATTGCAAATCGCCCGCGATAAATAAGCTCACCTCCAACTAACTCAAAAAATAAAATATATCGATCTTGCATAACTAGAGACACATACACTCGTTGACCATCTTTAAACCATGAAGGCGGTGAGGTGCTTGCGCTTGTAAGATCCTGCGAATAGATTGAGTTAAGGCGGCCAGCTACTAATTCATAAACATTAAAACCGCGACCATTTTTTTTCGTCACAGCCAAAAAATCCCGACTATCGTGCGCATACCAAGATGGAGGAAAAATGACCCTGGTCACTTTTTCATCTCTTTTAATTAATGTGTTCGTATGCAGATCGAACTCAAGCAAGAAAAGTGCTGACGTGTCGTTCATAACTAAATACAACTGATGACCCTGGGTGTGCCAACGTGGGCCCTTAATCCGCTCATTGAAATTGCCGATTTTATCTCTTTTAATTAACTGACCGGTCGATAAATCAAGTTCAAAAACATACACCTCATGCTCTTGTATACTTAGGGCGGCTAAAAACAATCGGCCTTCGTGTTCATGCCATGACGAAATCGTACGAACTCTGTCGGTAGCAGATAGATCAAGAACTTGCGGGTGAGAAAAATCCCCAGTGACCCAACTCGCGTCTTCTTCGGCCCCTTCGCGCTCTTCTTTCTCTATTGATAAACGCGGTAGGATTTGGTGCAGCTCGTTTGTTATCGCAGACCATTCTTCGCCACTCATGTTCGCGATTTTTGCAGCAATGGCTCTGTGCAATCCCGCTTCGAGCGAGTCTTCTGCAGCCTCGCGAAAAGGATTTGCGGGTACAATTGACATCGCTACTTTGCTCAACTTTTCGACGTCGATAAATTTACTTTTGTAGCCGGCCCATAAAAAGCGCAAATACGCTTCAGCATTTGGTGGTAAATCAGCGCTCCATCCAGTGCTTAGAGTCGACGACGTAAAACCAGCTGAGGACAAAAACTGAGTGACGCAATCATTCTGGGGAGGCGTTTGCAGAGCCAGCTGTGGCACCAACGATCGCACGACTGAAGATGCAGGCGCAGCCCAACCCAAGCACGGAGACAAAAATAGAGTCAGCCCGATCAAAACCCTCATCGCCCACGCCCTTTCAATTTTTTTACTATACTTGGAAAATGATAGAAAGTAGGGCCGTCTTCTGTCGCAACCGCTAGATGTATTTGGTCGTCACGCTTGTACCACGACGTCGACAAAATAATTTTAGAACCCGTGTCCCAAAAATGTAAAACACTTATAATGTCGGTACCTGGGTTAAACTCTAACAAATTAAGACCAGTTCCAGAACCTACAGACAAAAATAATCGACCTTCATTATCGATCCATGATGGGGCTATTTTAATCTCGCCATTTAACTGAACTGCACCTCGCTCGACGAGTCCGCTGCCCACCAACTCATAAATATAAACAAAGCCTATATCACCCCCTACAGCTAGGTAGGCTCGGCCCCCGTACTTATACCATGATGCCGATGTAAGCACCCCCGTCTTAGGCGGCTTCGTATGTCTTTGAATAATCGTATTTTTAGTTGAGTCCAACTCATACAAGTATAAACCAAGAGGGTAACCGGCATAAGCAGTCGCGATATATAAATGGCCGTCATGCTCAAGCCACGATGGCGTTGAGCGATGACCCCAACCCCGCAGATCTTTACCTGCGAAAACATATTCTAGTTTAACCGATTCCCCAGTGGCTACATCAAATGTAAAAACGTTAAAAAAACCCTGATTAGCGCCTTCCATTAAATAGCTGCGGGCGCCATGATTAAAGCCGATCACACCTCTAAAGTCGTGGTTAGAAGAATCAAAGTTGCCCCTATCAATGAGCTGGCCTTCTACCAACTCGAAGAAAAACTTTTTACCGTCAGCCGAGCTCCCAACAAAGTACAAGCGATCATCTTGTTCTAACCATGAGGGTGAATAAGGCCGAGCATAACTCGACCGCATCACAGGCGCATTTTTTTCAATTAATTTGTTTTTCGTCAAATCGAGTTCGAATAATTTTAGGACACGCTGATGGGCAATGACCAAGTACAAATGCCCCTGGTGCACACGCCACGACAACAAGCCGCGACTATAAGCTAATTTTTGATTATCAAACTCAATCAATTGACCGGTAGAAAAATCAAGTTCGTGGACTACCAGAAAGGGAATGCTATTCGCGTCTTCGCGTATCGCCGCTATAAAGACTCGGTTTTGGTATTCATGCCATAATGACGTGTAGTACTGACTGTAACCCAGATTAATTTCTTGCGGCTCATATAACCCGATTATTGTACCAGCTTCTTCTGCAGCTTTTTCGCGCTCGGCGGTTTCATCTTCTAAATGCGGCAGGATTTGGTTGAGTTTTTCTCTTATTGCAAGCCAATCACCGTTACTCAAGATGGCGAC
>JAYUVI010000078.1:0-2098 GCA_043754135.1 Bdellovibrionales bacterium
AAACTGTTTGATTACCGCCGGCTTAATTGTCGCGGGCTCAACAAAAATCGGCGACAATTGTGTATTCGCTGGTCGCGTCTCTGTGAATGGTCATATTGAAATCACTTCGGGTTGTTCATTTGCACCGGTTTCGGGTATCAGCAACGATGTCACCAAACCCGGCGCTTACGGTGGCTACCCCGTTTTGCCATTTAAAGATTTTTTACGCACGCAAGCGAGCCTAGGCAGTTTACCGCGTTTGCGTCGCAATCTCACAACGGTGCTGAAACACTTGGGGATGAAAGACGAAGACCCACAAGAAACAAAGCCGCCTAAAAATTAGATAAGGTTTTTAAATGAGCAATAAAGAGACTTTCTATATCACCACTCCGATTTATTACGTAAATGATAAACCACATCTAGGCACGGCTTATGCAACGGTGAACACCGACACATTAGCGCGCTACCATCGCTTGTTCGGTCACGAAGTGAAGTTTCTTACAGGTACTGATGAGCACGGCCAGAAAGTGCAACAAACTGCTGAAAAATTAGGCCGCACGCCGCAAGCCCACTGCGACGAATTGTCAGCGGTATTCAAGCGCGCATGGCAAAGTTTGAATGTGGGATTTGATATTTTTTTTCGCACTACCGACGACTTTCACAAAAAAGCTGTGCAACGTGTCCTGCAAGATCTTCACGACAAGGGCGAAATTTATTTGAACGAGTACGAAGGCTGGTATTGCGTCAGTGAAGAGATTTTTTACACTGAAAAAGAACTGGTCAATGGTAAGACACCGACAGGCAAAGATGTCGTGAAGGTGAATGAGAAGAATTATTTTTTCAGAATGTCGAAGTACCAGCAGGCGCTGATCGACCATATCGAGAAAAATCCAAAATTCATTCAGCCCGAAAATCGCCGCAATGAAACGCTAGGCTTTTTGCGCCAGCCTTTAGCGGATTTGTGCATCAGCCGCCCCAAAAGCCGCTTAACCTGGGGAATCGAAATCCCCTTCGACAAAGATTATGTCACTTACGTTTGGTTCGATGCACTTCTGAATTACGCGACGGCAGTCGGAGTGGCGCAAGACGGTGGTGATAGCGAGTTCAACAAATGGTGGCCTCACGTACACCATATGATTGGCAAAGATATTTTGATCACGCACACAGTTTATTGGACGACCATGTTACTCGCAATGAAGACACCACTCCCCAAGGCTATTTTTGCTACGGGTTGGCTACTTAACCGCGATAACGAAAAAATGTCGAAATCTCGTGGCAGCGTGATGGACCCTACCGAAATGATCAAAATGGTGGGCGTTGAACCTTTACGATATTTTTTAGTGCGCGAATTTCGCTTAGGGCAAGACGGCCCGGCGTCGCATGAGTTAATTGTAAGTCGCGTGAACACCGACCTCGCCAACAATATTGGCAATCTACTCAGCCGCACCACGAATTTGATTGATAAATTTTTTGCAGGTCGCGCGCCTGAAAGCCGCCTTGATGATAACTCAACAAAGGCGCTGATCGCTCTTGCCACGCAAACGCCTGAGAAAGTTTTTTCTGCGGTGAAAGAATTTTCACCAAGTGAAGCGCTCGAAGCGGTGATGCATTTACTCACCGAAACCAATCGCTACCTCGAAGAAAAAGCACCGTGGAAAATCGCAAAAACCGATGTCGCGGCCGCTGGTGACAGCCTTTATGTGGCCCTCGAAGTTTTAAGAATTTCAGCTGGTTTACTATGGCCGGTAATGCCGCAGAAAATGACGTCACTTCTCGCCACCATTGGCGCGGTCGAGGAATCCGCAGTCACCGCTAGCCTTACAGCCGATGCCAACAGCGCGAGTGGTATCAATACTCAGCCACCGGTGCAGTGGCTGACACTCTCTCAATGGGGCGTAATTAAACCTGGTACGCCTGTGAAGAAAGCCGAGCCGCTCTTCCCACGTATCGACATCGAAAAACCTAACGCTTAGATTTTTTCGACCCACTTCAAAGCCGTTTGACTATCAAACATATTAAGAATTGTTTGCAAATCAGGTTCTGCGTCTCTAATAAGACGGCACTCAGCTGTGTAACGTCTATGGGTGGCTTCGGACTCAATTTCGAAAGACCAAGCCTT
>JAYUVI010000079.1:0-4181 GCA_043754135.1 Bdellovibrionales bacterium
GATCAGGTCTGTCGGGGCGATCAGGTCTGTCGGGGCGATCAGGTCTGTCGGGCGGTCGCGGCGCCGGCGGAGTCGGTCGATCTGGTGGACGCGGCGCCGGTGGCGTCGGTCTATCGGGACGATCGGGTCTATCGGGACGATCAGGCCTGTCGGGCGGTCGCGGCGCTGGCGGAGTTGGTCGATCTGGTGGACGCGGCGCCGGTGGCGTCGGTCTATCAGGACGATCGGGTCTGTCAGGGCGATCAGGCCTGTCGGGTGGTCGCGGTGCTGGCGGAGTTGGTCGATCTGGTGGACGCGGCGCGGGTGGCGTCGGTCTGTCGGGCCGATCGGGATCGGGTCTGTCGGGGCGATCAGGTCGGCTTGGCGGCGGGTTAGGCCGTGAAGGCGGTTCTGGTCGCGGGTCCGGGCGTGATGGTGGATCAGGTCTACGCGGCGGTGGCTCTGGTCGCGGATCTGGTCGCGACGGCGGTGGTGATGGTCTATCAGGTCTATCGGGACGATCCGGTCGTGATGGTGGCGGTGATGGTCGATCAGGTCTGTCGGGACGATCTGGTCGATCCGGTCTATCCGGTGGGCGATCAGGGCGGCCACGATCAGCATGTACCAGTGTCGGTACAGTGACGTCGAGTGCGTAAGTAACAGACTGCAGCGAAGCTACAAATAGCATCAGCTTTATAAAGCGTCGCTCTTTGCGTGCAGTGGTGCCACTTTTCTTAAGTTGTGACATTAAATTCCCCCTATGTTGCGGATATAGAAATCCGCATCACAATCGAGCAAAATTTATGCCGCGGAAATCAGTGTCAGAATGTTAGAGGGATTGTTCCCAAACTGTTACGTGACGTTAATAATTTTTTTAGAAATTGTGAGAGCGCGACTAATATAAAAATCGTGCGACACAAATGCTACTGCCGCTGCGGCAGTTGGATAGCTCCAGCAGATAGGTGCGGTAGCAGATAGGTGCGGTAGTTGGATGGCTGCGGTAGTTGGAAATTTATTTGAATTCAACACAGCTTTCTGCATATCGTCAAACTCGAGTTTTTTTCATTAAGCTTGACGTGTGTTTGCGCGCACGACGTTCGCCTCAGCAACGCACAAATCGCAATTTATTTATAAATCTCGTTTGTCTCACGATCTCTCGCTGGCAGCGAAAATCTGAAGCGTAAAGGGACGCCTCAAAAATACACTCCTTGGCGCGGGAATTTCTCCTAAAAACATATGGTAGAAATTTCGTGAGACAGCACCAATGGAGGCCAACATGAACCTGCGCACGCTAACAGACGAACTGTTACTACAACGAACGAAAAGCCTAGTGACTCGTGAACGCGAAACCGCAATTGAGATTTTGCATCACTTAAAAGAGGTCGAACGCCGTCGTCTTTTTCTTGATCGTGGTTACTCAACTCTCTGGGCCTACATGACGCAAGAGTTGCGATATTCTGAGTCAGCGGCACAACGAAGAGTCGAAACTTTGCGCGCGTTAAACGAAATCCCCGAGCTCGAAGCAAAAATTGCATCGGGGGCGTTGTCACTTTCGAACGTAGCGAAACTACAATCGGCAGCACGACGGGCTGAGAAAGCTACGCAAAATGCTCGCGTTCATAAAGAGGTGGCTCAGCACGAGATGCAGATAGATAACTCTGTTGCATTGAAGAAAAATCATAAAGAACAGATTTCTCACACCGAAAAGAAGTTGGCAGTTTTTCAAGAACTTGAAAACAAAACACAAAAAGAAGCCGAGCAGATTGTCGCGAAACACTACCCCGAAGTGGCACAACAAAAAGATAGAACGCGATCGGTAAACGCGACACATACTGAGTTGCGAGTCACGGTTAGGCACGAAGTGATGAAAAAAATAGACCGCGTGAAAAATCTATTGTCACACAAAAATCCGAATGCGAATCTGGCTGAGCTACTCGAACTTATGGCCGACTTCGTGATTGCGAAAAAAGATTTGTCGCGCGAGAAGGATGAGCTAGGGCAAAATAAACGTGAGTCGAAGAATGTGGAGCAGAGTAAACGTGAGTTGATGGATGTGGAGCAGAATATACGTGAGTCAATAAATGGGGAGCACGCTCAACTGCCGCAGGTGAAGAATCCTGTAAAATTAGTTAACGCATCAACTTTACTGCCGCAGCGGCAGTTGCAAAGTGAGGCACCGCTCCGCTCCGGTCACCGTGAGCCAGCACTCAGCTCGCTTCATCGTGAAACTGCGCAGGGTTTACCGCAACCAGCGCAGACCCGTGGCAAAAAAAGAAAATACATACCGATGGCTGTACGGCGACAAGTTTGGAGAAAGGCAACGGGCTGTTGCGAGTACCAAGATGAACTATCACAAAAAAGATGTCAGGCTGCGCATCGATTAGAAATCGAGCACATCAGACCAGTCGCATTTGGGGGCAGTGATGCAATACCGAATTTGCAATTGCTTTGCCGCGCCCACAACCATCACAACGCGCGCGCCGCCACGCTTATGCCGCCGTAAAAATGATCGTCGAGAATTTATGCTGAAGTCAATTAGACGGAGTGGCCAATCCATGCGGTAACCTTAGCGCTGAATAGTTGAGAGGCTTTCGGGCCGGTTGCGCATGCACTGAGAGCGACTAAAGCGAGTATCAAAAATATTCTCATCCTAAAAGCTTTCGAACTTCTTCTTCTAACCGCGCAGCAGTCGCTTCACGCGCCGGCACCGGCGCACCAGCAATTACGTCAACAAAAAACCAAATGCGCCGAGGTAATTTTTTAAGCGCGCGGCCCCACTTGCGGCTGAAAACGCTGCCCCATAAACCATCTAGTGCGAGGGGCACAACCGGCACGGCGTCACGTTGCAAAATATGTTCAATCCCGCGTTTGAATTTTTGTATTTCACCATCAGCCGTGATCGCCCCTTCGGGGAAAATGCAAACCAGTTCGCCGTCGCGTAACTCTTTCGATACGATATCAAAAGCGCGATCGAACGTGGCTCGGTTTTCTTGTACTCCCGCAATGGGTATTACTCTTGCATGTTTGAAAAAATAACGAAAAATCGGGATGTGAAAAAACTTGTAGTACATCACAAATCGCACCGGTCGTTTTATAGCCGCAGCGAGAATCAGCCAATCCACGAAACTTACATGGTTGCACACGAGCATGGCCGCGCCTTGCTTCGGAATATTATCAAGCCCGGTGACACGAATGCGATATACAAGTCGTGCCAGCACCCAGCTTAGAAATCGCAACGTGAATTCAGGTACTATTGAATAAATATAAACAGCGACAATCAGATTGAGTGCCGCGTAGATCATCAAAATCTGCGGCATAGTGAGTTTCATCGCGTAAAAAACCATCAGCAACAGCGACGACACCACCATGAAGAGCGCATTCAAAATATTATTCGAAGCAATCACCCGTGAGCGAATGCGACGGTCAGAACGCTCTTGCATCAGCGTGTAAAGTGGCACGGTAAAAAGGCCACCGAAAATACAAACCATAAAAAGATCAAAGCTGAGGCGATAGGCATGGGGTTGCGCAAGAAATTCGGTGAGCGTCGCGGCCACCAATAGCGTCGGCATCTGAGGCACAAGCTCTTGCAATTGTTGCGCGTGCAAAGCGAGTTGCGAAATCGGCCAATCAGAGGCCACCCAAGCGAAATCCGCCAGAAAAATCGTCATGCCGAGCGAGCCCCACGGTACGAGACCGATTTCAACACGATCATAAGACAATTTTTCGCAGAGAAAAGCGCCTACCGCGATGCCAATAGTGAAAATGGCTAAGAAAAAAGTCACCACATGTTCATTGGCGCCAAAAACATCTTTCGTAAGCACCGGCAAAATCGAAAGCAGAGCCGCGCCGAAAAACCAAAACCAACTGATACCCAAAATCGAATTAAAAACCGCTTGAGTCGGGGTAGTGAGTTTTAAAGTGGCCCAAATTTGTGGGATTGGGTTGTACGCCAATTTTACATCGCGATCAGCAATCGCCACGGGTGGCACTTTGTAACTGGCGAACAAACCGAGAGCCGCCACCATAAATAAACTGAACACAATGTATTTTTCGCCGTGTTCAATGCCGGCCATCAAGCCACCGAGAATCGTACCGATCAGAATCGCGAGAAAAGTGCCGATCTCGACAAACGCGTTGCCGGCGGTGAGTTGATTTTCAGGCACAAGTTCAGGAATAATACTGTACTTAATCGGGCCAAAGAA
>JAYUVI010000080.1:0-8322 GCA_043754135.1 Bdellovibrionales bacterium
TTCACACTCACTTTAGAATATTTAAAAAATTGATTGGGTGCGAGACCCATCCAAAAAATTAAAATAATGAGCGGCAGGAGCGCTGAAAATTCGCGCAAATTAATATCAAGGCCATCGCTCTTATGTTCAGTCACGCAGCCACCCTCGGGGCCGAAGAAAACACGTTTTACCATCCACAACATGTAGGCCGCGCCAAGCACCACGCCCAAAACTGCAACGATGGCTATGGGCTTATTCACCAAAAATGTTCCTATTAAAATTAGAAATTCACCAACAAAGCCATTGGTCATTGGCACAGCAATGCTCGACATCGTCACGATAACAAACAATATTGTAAACAGCGGCGCGGCGGTCGCAAGCCCACTGTAATCTTTGATTTCGCGTGTGTGCGTTTTTTCGTAAATCATACCGACCAGTAAGAAAAGCGCGCCTGTACTTACACCGTGGTTGAGCATTTGATAAAGTGCACCGGTGATCCCCGCGTTCGTCATGGCAAACATACCAATCATTATATAACCCATGTGCGAGACCGACGAATAGGCAACGAGCTTTTTCATATCGGGTTGGACCATCGCCACCAACGCGCCATACACAATTCCGAAAGCGCCGATCAACATGAAAATCCACGACCACTGTTCGGCCGCTTCGGGAAAGATCGGAATCACAAATCGCAAAAATCCGTAGGTTCCCATTTTCAAAAGCACGCCGGCTAGAATAACAGAGCCAGGTGTTGGCGCTTCAACGTGAGCATCAGGCAACCATGTATGAAACGGGAAGACCGGTACCTTAATCGCAAACGCGAGTGAAAATGCAAAGAACAGCAATGTCTGCGTGTTAAAAAACTCACCACTCACGAAAGGTATGTTGAGTTGGTAAAAATCGAGAATGCTCGCGCTCATCTGCCCACCAGGCAATGTCATGGTGAGAAACATAAGCGTGATAATACCCAACAACATAAAAATCGAGCCGGCCATTGTGTAAATGAAAAATTTAATAGTCGCGTAGAAGCGGCGTGTACCGCCCCAAATGCCGATCATCATGTACATCGGGATTAGCGATGCTTCGAAGAACGTATAAAACAAAATCGCGTTCATCGACAAAAACGTACCGAGCATTGTAGTTTCAAGTAAAAGCATGGCCACACAGAATGCTTTTTCTTTTTTATCCACACTTGTCCACGCACCTATCAACGCCAGGGGGCTAAGAAGAGTCGTGAGTAACACTAACCAAAATGAAATTCCGTCGATACCCACAAAGTATTCAACGCCGATTGTGGGTATCCATGAAACTTTCTCAACAAGTTGCAGGTTCGCCGTAGTGGGGTCGTACATTTTAAACAACCAAAGGCTGAGAATAAATTCTATAACCATAAATATGAGCGTGAGGGGCTTCCACATCGCTTTATTGGGTACACACAAAATAATCAGCGCGAAAATAACCGGTAAGAAAATCAAATAGGTTAATAACATTTTAGCCCACCATCATATAAACAATTGCACCCACCACTCCGAACATGATGTAAAGTGCATACTGCTGAAGAATACCACTTTGAATCGCGCGCAAGCCGCCAGCAGCATTGGTCACGAGACCCGACGCCATATAGGTCATCTTATCAATAAAGTTCACATCGATATAAACCCACAAACCCTTACTTAAATCGATCAGTGGGTTAATGATTTTACCGAAATAAAATTCATCCACATAATATTTGTTGGCGCTAGCCGTGTAGAGACCATGAAATTTCTCAGTAAATTTCTGCACCAAACTTTTTTCGTGCACGTAGGTGTCATAAGCAATCCAAGCCGACACACCGGCAGCTCCCACAGAAATCCCCATAAGCGACCACTCAAGCAATTTGGACTTATGTGGCCATTCGATCATGGTGACGGCAGGTGACAACCAATGCTCTAAAAGATTACCCGGGTGCCACGGTAAAATTTCTGAAATGACATGCGGAATCCCAACCCAACCACCAACAACAGACAAAATCGCCAAAACAAAAAGAGGGATGAGCATCGAAGGTGGTGATTCATGCGGATGCACTGAGGCTGGCACTCGTGACTTACCCCAGAACACCAGCGCCATCAAACGTGTCATGTAAAACGCCGTGCACACAGCGCCAATTAAACCTACGAACCAGAAAATAAATCCGCCGTAAGGGCTCATATACGCATGCCATAAAATTTCGTCTTTACTAAAGAAACCGGCAAATGGCGGCATTCCAATAATTGCTACCCAACCCATCAGAAAGGTGAAGTAGGTCGCCGGTAAATACTTTTTAAGACCGCCCATTTTGCGAATATCTTGTTCACCTTCCATTGCGTGAATGACTGAACCCGCCCCCAAAAACATCAACGCTTTAAAAAACGCGTGAGTCATAAGGTGAAACAGTGCGGGAGTGAAAGCGCCTACGCCACAAGCAAGAAACATATACCCGAGTTGTGACACCGTTGAATAAGCGAGAACTTTTTTGATATCCCACTGAGTAAGACCTATCGTCGCGGCGAACAGCGCTGTTGCGGCACCTATTGTGGCCACAACTAACATCGCATTGGGTGCTAAAATAAACACCGGGCTTAAACGAATAATCATATACACGCCTGCGGTCACCATTGTCGCAGCGTGAATGAGTGCTGAAACAGGTGTTGGTCCGGCCATAGCATCAGGCAACCAAACATAGAGTGGGATTTGCGCCGACTTACCGCACGCGCCAATAAACAAACACAAACATGCGAGAGTAATGGGCCCGTACCAACCTGATTCTGCTACAGCCGGCATAAGTTGCGCGAGTTCTGAAAAACTCAGCGTACCGAAAGTGGCAAACAAGATAAACATGCCGATTAAGAAACCTGCGTCACCGATGCGATTAGTGATAAACGCTTTCATCCCCGCAGCAGCTTTTTCGGGGTCAGTGAACCAGAAGCCGATCAGTAAGTAAGAGCAAAGGCCCACGCCCTCCCAGCCGACAAACATGACGAGCAAGTTTTCGCCGAGCACAAGTAAAAGCATGTTGAACACGAAGAAGTTGAGATAAGCAAAATACTTAGCCGGGCGCTCGTCGTGTGACATGTAACCGACGCTAAAAAGGTGAATCAAGGTGCCTACACCGGTAATCACGAGAGTCATAATAATGCTGATCTGATCAAGAACAAACGCCGCTTTAACTGAGAGCGTATCGACGGTTATCCAGTTAAAAAGTTCAGCTTTAATTACACGGCCTTCTTCAGGCATGCCCATGAGTTTAAAAAACATGAGTACCGCTGTACCAAACGAAATCGCCATCGCTCCGGTGGCTAGTGAACCCGCCAGAACTGCGTTGCGACTTCGAAATCGTAACCCGTTAATCAAAGCGCCCAATAACGGCGCGATTAAAATTAAAGATAATGCACCCGTTGAATCCATCTTATCCCCTCAACTGGTCAAGCAAGCGCATATTCACATCTTTAAAGCGCTTATAAATAGTCACTGCCAAAGCTAAACCGACGCCCGCCTCTGCGGCTGCGACAGTCATAACAAAAAATACTAAAATGTGACCGGTCACATCTGAACGAAAATGCGCGAAGGCAACGAAAGTCAAATTCACCGCATTCAACATCAACTCCACACCCATAAGCATAACAATTACGTTTTTACGCAGAAGAACTGTCATCACTCCCATGGCAAAAATGATGCCCGAAAGTACCAAGTAGTGATTCAAAGTGACATGCGAAATATTACTCGCGAGCATGCGTGCCCCCACGTGTGCGTGATACAGCGACAACCCCGATGGCAATAACCAAAAGCAGTACGCCTAGCATTTCAAAAGCAAAAACATATTGAGTGAACAACTGACCCGCCAAAGCTTGCGTGCTTTTCACTTGCTCAAGAGAGGTCATGAGCGGCTTGGTGTTTGTCGTACCCGAAACTGAAAGACGAATGGCAGTAAAAATCGCGCCAGCAAATAAAAAAGCACAGCTCGTTTTCAAAAATACTGAAAGTGACGAGCCCGAAATAGCTTCAATTTCTTTTTGCAAATCAAAGAGCATAAGCACCATGACAAAAAGAACCATCACTGCGCCCGCGTAAACAATGAGCTGAACGCCCGCAATAAAATAGGCCTCGAGATGAAAGAACAAAAATCCCAAACTCACCATACTCATAGCTAAAGACAATGCCGCGTAAATCGGATTAGGTAAAAACACCACAGCAGCTGAAAAAGCGAGAATGATGGTCGCCAAAAAATAAAAAACAAAACTCGATAAGTCCATTAAATCACCTTTGTTAAAGCCAGCACACAGGCAGTTACAATCACGTTGGCTAACGCCCACGGGAGCATGGTCTTCCAACCCAAATCCATCAATTGATCATAGCGAAATCGTGGCAGCGTCCATCGCACCCAAACGAAAATCCAAAGCAAGAAAAGTACTTTAGCTAGAAAGCACACGTGTAAAAGAAGCGCCGTCAGTATACTTGCGTGAGTTAAACCGAAACCATGTGAGGTCATAAACTGATAAACTTGCTCATGGCTCACAAGTGGGATTTGATATCCACCCAAATAAAACACCGCAAAAAGCGAACTGCCGACCATCATATGGCCATATTCACCGATATAAAACAGCAGCATTTTAAGGCCACCGTACTCAGTGTGATAACCGGCGACAAGTTCGCCTTCGGCTTCAGGTAAGTCGAAGGGTAAACGATTGGTCTCGGCGAAAACAGCGACGAAATATAACAGTGCGCCGAGAGGTTGATAAAAAATCCCCCAGTTGGGCAAAAATGAAAGTGTCTGAACTTGGCCCATAAAATTAAATGTGAGAGGGCCCGCTTGTTGCCCAATCATATTGCTAAACTCAAAGGTGCCATACACTAAAATCGCACCAACGAGTGACAAGCTGAGTGCTAATTCATAACTGATCGCTTGGGCACTCGCACGCAACGCGCCCATCAAAGAGTATTTGTTGGTCGAACCCCAGCCCGCCATTAAGAGCGAATATGCGGCAAGCGATGAAACACCAAGTACAAACACAATCCCGATACCGAAATCAAAACTTTGAAAATTAAACTGGTATGGGCCCCATGACCGGCCAGCCATCTGAAAAGCTTCTACAAAAATAGGAGTTGAAAGCGGGATAGAACCAAAGGCCAATGCGGCGGGTATTAGCGCCACCACAGGAGCAGCGTAAAAAATAAATGTGCGACCCTTGCTCGGAATAAACTCTTCTTTCGCCAAAAATTTAACGGCATCCGCTAATAGCTGCGTCAACCCCAATGGGCCAACACGGTTCGGGCCAAAACGACTTTGAATAAAAGCCGAACCTCGGCGCTCCACCCAGACGAGTATAGGCACCAACTGCACCATCATCACAAAGATGAGGAGTATTTTGACAACGTTCACTGTGATTTCAAAAACATCTGCGCCCATAATTTATTCCCACTCAAGTGCTTTCGATTTGATCTCCCAAAATAGCCCGTAAATAAAAATCAGCAAAAACACGCCCATAACACTTAAAATGTAAACGCCTTGACCTTGCTTCAAGAACTCCTGAAACGAAACCGCCCACGGGTACATAAAAATAATTTCGATATCGAATAGTATGAAAAGAATTGCCGTCAGATAAAACTTCACAGAAACCTTTGAGTGGCCGCTCAGCTGCTCGGGCAAACCACACTCATAAGTTTCAGATTTCACTTTACTGGGGACTCTTTTGTGACCAACACCAGCTTTAGCAAGCAGCGGCGGCACGAGCAGAAGAACGGTACCAAACACAGCGACAAACGCGAACAAAAATAGCGCAGCAAAAAGCGGCATCATGTTGAAATCCTGTTGCAGGTCAAGATGTTAACTTCGTTGAACTAGACCCCATAGTTATATAAATTGTTTTAGGGTTATCCAATGAAATATTGCCGTAAGAATATTTGTGCGGCGGGTTAGTTTCATGTAGTCTGCGTTTTTCATGAGTCAGGTCGTTGAGCTTTTTTCACTGTCGCTGCTCGGCCGCCTTGCAAAAGCGCTCGAGTTTAATACCCCCCCGGTTCGCGTGGCGGGAATGCACTCGTCTGCGCCTTTCGCACTTTATCTCTCCCAACTGCTGCAGCAGAAAAACTTGAAAGCACCGCAGGTGGTGATCACACCTGACCTTAAGTCCAGCGAAGATTTCATTGAAGCGCTCAGCTTTTTCGATGCCGGTTTGAAACCAGTTTTGCTCCCCACTTTTGATGTCGATGTTTACTCAAACCTCTATCCAAATCAGAGAGTTATTGCTCATCGTCTCAATTGGTTGTTTCACGCTCAGCAGGCACGGCCCGGTGAGATTTTCGTCGCGCCGGTGCTGGCATTGCTTCAAAAAACTCTCCCTTACTCGACTTTTGTCGAGAACACTATGGAGCTTAAACGCAATGCTGATTTTGGCAGTTCCCCGCAGTCTCGATTAAACGCTTTAGGCTACTTAGCTGTACCAACTGTTGAAGATGTGGGCACTTACTCGATTCGTGGCGGCATCATTGATGTCTTCTCACCCGGCCACCCGAACCCCTACCGATTAGAGTTGTTTGGCGACATCGTTGAGTCGATTCGCTCTTTCGACGTGCAAACGCAAATGACATTGACTGATGAATCGCGGGCTCTCATTTTGCCAGCCCGTGAGGTACTTTACACAGACGACAATCGCCAAAAAGTGGCGAGTGCTGTGGCTAAGACCGCTCAGAATCGCGAGGTCCCTCGCGAAGAGTTGCAAGAAATTTTGCGGGCGATATCACAAGGGCAATCTTTTTACGGGATCGATTTTTTGCTCCCCTATTTTTATGACAAGCTAGATTCCCCGCTCGATTATTTTTCTGAGAGTGTTCATCTCTGGTTTTACGATCACGTTGAATCTGTACGTGCGGCCGATCAGTTCGAACAAGAGTTGAAGACCGGTTATGCCAGCGCCGCAAAGCAAACTTTGCGCGTCGAACCTATTTCGCTATTTCAGCCATTTGAAAGTTTGAAAGGGCCCGAAGAGAGCACCGCTATTTGGCTCGATAAAGTCCATTTTTCTGAAAATACTTCCGCTGAAGAAGAAATTTGCCAAATCACGACTTCTGGGATTGCGGATTTTTCTAAGGGCGCCCAAGCGAGCATGACGAACAATGAAACTCATTTAAATTATATTAAAGACAAGCTCGGCCGCTGGCTCGCACAAGGGCAGAGTGTCTATATTTCTTCTCACAGTCAAAACATGTCGAGTCGCTTGCGACTACTGCTTGAGCGCGCTGATATACCTGCGCGCACAGTCGTCGCCGATGATTTTGGTTGGACGCAGCTGCAAGATCTCGTTCGTAAAGGCCCGCCACAGGCTTTTGTGGTGGAACGTGTATTACCCGAAGGCTTTCGCATTGCCGATGAATCCCTTGTATTTTTGCGCGATGAAGACGTTTTTAGTAAACGCAATATTTCTCGTGAAGTGAAAAAGGCGTCTGAAGCTTTCGAGCGCACCGAGGCTTTAAGTTTCGGTGAACTTCAACCAGGTCATTTAGTAGTTCACCGCTTACACGGCGTTGGGATTTACGAAGGCCTGAAGCCTATGACAATCAACGGTGCCGAAACCGAGTTCATCGAGCTACGCTATAAAGATAACGACAAGCTTTACCTGCCCGTTTATCGCATCGGTCAGTTACACAAATACAGTGGGCCATCTTCGCAGCATCTTATAGATAAACTTGGCGGAACAGGTTGGCTTAAAACACAAACCAAAGTGCGTAGCCAATTGCGCGATGTCGCCGATAAACTTCTGCGGCTCTACGCTAAGCGCTCGCAAATGTCGCGCCCAGCATTTTCTCCCCCTGGTAGTGACTACGCGCAATTTGAAAATAGCTTTGTCTACCAAGAGACTGAAGACCAATTGCGCGCCATTCACGAAGTGGCTGCAGACATGAGCACAGATAAACCTATGGACCGTCTGATCTGTGGTGACGTCGGCTTTGGTAAAACTGAAGTGGCTTTGCGCGCTGCTTTTCGTGCTATGCAAGATAGTCGACAAGTTGCCCTTATTGCGCCCACAACCATTCTGACTTACCAGCACTATGAAAACTTTAAAAAGCGATTTGCCGCTTGGCCCATCACTGTTCGGGCGCTCAATCGGTTTGTTTCAGCTAAAGATGTTAAACAAACTTTGATTGATCTTAAGGCGGGCAAAGTCGATATCTTGATCGGTACGCATCGCCTCCTCAGTAAAGATGTCGAGTTTAAAAACCTAGGTTTACTCATTGTTGATGAAGAACAAAAATTTGGTGTGATTCATAAAGAACGTTTGCGCCACATGCGCGAACTCGTCGACACGCTAGCACTTTCGGCGACGCCTATCC
>JAYUVI010000081.1:0-8841 GCA_043754135.1 Bdellovibrionales bacterium
GGTTGGGTTGTTATCCCAATAAGTCGTGGCACGACCGCGAATATCAGCGCTATTACCGTAAATAGCGCCTTCGTCATAGAGGTAAAGATCGACATCAGATTCAAGTTCAGTTTGGTACCCGACACTGGTGTCGATGGTTTGCATTTTCAGGGTGAATGTAGCTGTGCCACCGGTATGGTGGTAGTGCAGGAAGTCGTTATTGCGCACGCGATGTGAATCTAAAATATAACCGATAAGGTCGTCAGGGTCGTCGTAAGGGTTCATACTAAAAGTTTTACCGCAGCCTCCGACATTGTCGACGTATCGTGCGTATTCAGTGAAATCCCCTTGTTTGTGCGCGGTACGAATCGAAGCCCAGTTACTTGCGCCCGTGATCTTGTTCATTTGTATGTAGTGAAGCAAACCCATGTTGCGAAAAGCCGCTGAAGAGTCAAGAAAGCCAGTGGCAGCAGTCATAGCTGTCCACACTTCTTGCATATTATCGTTGATCGCTTCGTCACCGGTAGAGTCAGCGTTCGCTCCAGAATCGAAAATATCCCATAATGCGCGAGTCACGCTGAATTCGCGAAAGCTGCCTTCGTAGGCAAATTCGGGCAGATCGCAACCCGTGACGCCGTTGTTGACTGTGCACACGCCGACGTTGCCGCCCGAAGAAGTTTCGATCGGCGCATCGATCGCGTACGCCGAAGTCGTGGCGGGGTTTGCGGTATTCGGCGTGCCGGTGGTGTCGCGATAGTTGGCGCTGTCGCGAATTGCGGCTTGAATAAAATTGCCCCATCCTTCAGACCACGCGAGACGAGGGTCAATAATTTGGCTGGCTGAGTGCGCCCCACCAGGTGAGTCACTCAGCGAGTAGTTGTCTTCGAGAAAATGCCCGTACTCATGTAAAATAATTGAATTATCGAAGTGGTCGGTATCAGCATAATAAATATCACCAGCTTCACCACCTAGAATAAAAAGGCGACTGTAGCCCGGGATATAAAAACTCACACCTGAGCTACTGCCGAAATAGTTGTTGGGGTTAAATCCTTTTTCCCAAAACGCTTGCACCTTCGGGGCCACAGTGAAAGACGTGCAACCTGTAAAGTTGGTACCGCAATTGCCCAGCTTAGCGGCCAAGAATTCATTGGCTTGCAAAATTTGCTCGTAAATGTTGAAGGGTGCTCCGAGTAATGCTCCGCTATTGGCGGCACTGGCTGTAATGGTGCCCACTGATTGCGCCCCTGTGGGGACCACTGTGGTTTCTAGCACGTAGGGATTCATTTCCTCGGGACAATCAAGAACAGAAACTTTGACCTGATTATTGTCGGCTCGTGATTTGACTCGAATTGTGTAAGTGTCGGCCGATGTCGGTAACTGTAATGAGAACTGGCCGCTGTTGTTGGTTTCACCGCACTGAACAGTGGTGCCGCTCGCATCAGTCACTTCAACTTCAGCATAGCGAATAGGTAGTGTGGTGAGGGCACTGTTCAAGCCTGAGTTAGCGGTGTAAGCGCGTCTTTGAAAAATGGCCGTACCAGTTATGGCGACAGGGTTTGTTGGGGTATAGGTGGTGCTGCAATAAGTGGGTTCAGTCTGCGCATAAACTGTGCTCACTCGACTAGCGCAAGAGCCAGTCGAAGAAAGCGTTACAACCTCTTGAGCCGTGCACGCCATAAGTGAAACACAAAGCGTGATTAGCGTTATGACATCCAAACGTAAAGTTCGAAAAAGAATAGAGATTTGCCCAAAATGGCCCCACATGCCCATACTTGCTTATCGGCTAGGCTAGGGAGCGAAATTACGACTTAGTGACAGGCTAGGTTTTTTTTCCTAGAGTGAAAGTCTCGATTTGAGACAATCACGCGATTTTTTTGGGGCAACAGCGATGGGTTCAATACAGAAAGGTTTTAATTCAGATATTTTGTATAAGGGCTGTACGTATCACATCCAGACCGAGGACTGGGGGTTACAAAATCCATTCTTTGTGAGTCAAATTTTTCGTGACGGAGCAGTCGTAAAAAATATCAAGATTCCCTATACAAAAGTGCTGCCGAATAGCGATTCTCCGAATGATAAATCAATTCGTCTTGCACTTGAAACTCAGCACGAATCAGTACTCGACCTTTTGGTTTCTGGTCAACTGCTCTAAGCCTTTGCTACCATGTAGGGATGATTCAATTTAATCATGCCTACAAAGTTTACCCTGGCCCAGTACAGGCACTAAAAGATGTCAATCTCCATATAGAAAAGGGTGAATTTGTTTTTTTAAAAGGCCCGAGCGGCGCTGGTAAGACGACACTTTTCCGTTTGTTATCGGCATTTGATCGTCCGACATCGGGCAACGTGCAAGTCATGGGTTACGACATCAAAAGTATTTCACCGCAAGACATACCGTTTTTACGTCGGCGTATAGGTGTGGTTTATCAAGATTTTCGTTTGCTGAAAAACAAAAGTATTCATGAAAACGTCGCTTTACCTCTAGAAATCGCCGGCGAAAAAGAACGCTACATAAAAGAGCGAACCGACCTTTTACTCGATCAAGTGGGTTTACTGCATAAACGTAGCGATTACCCTGAACAACTTTCGGGTGGAGAACAGCAGCGTGTGGCCATAGCGCGCGCGATTATTCATCACCCTGGTATTCTCATCGCCGACGAGCCAACGGGTAATTTAGACCCGTATCTCGCGCGCGAGATTATTAATTTACTCGATAAAATCAATGCACAAGGGACGACTGTTTTTGTGGCCACGCACGATCATCAACTCGTGCAATCCCTCGGCCGGCGCACTGTCGAAATCGCGGCTGGCGAGCTCACTGAAGGGGGCAAGAAATGAGCATCGGCGCACATGCCAGTTTCATGCGCAATTTGAAACGTCAAATCAGTTTGCAAATCACTACTCTGAGTGTTCTCGCCGGTAGTTTTACAATTTTAGTAATCGCCACACTTTTTCAGCAAAATGTGGAGCGGCTGCTGACCCAGTGGGGTGACGAAGTCAAAGTCAACGTTTACCTGAAAGAGGGCACGAGTCGCGACGATGAACGCAAAATCAACGACCATCTGAGCAAAGTGAATGTGTTTGAAAAAATTCATTTTCTCACAAAAAAAGACGCCGCTGAAAAATTCAAGCAGCGCATCGGTGAGTACGCACCTGGTCTGCTTTCTGATCTGGAGTTCGATAACCCACTGCCCTCGAGTTATGAAATGGTGGTCAAGGGCGGACTCAAATCGAGTTTGCAATTTGATAAAATGATGAGCGTCGTGAAAGAAATTAAAACTATGTCTGGTGTAGACGAAGTGTCATATGGCCAGGGCTGGGTGGAAAATTACGCCACCGTATTACGTGCATTCAGTGTTGTAAGTCATGTGTTCATGGGTGTATTGCTACTCGGCAGTTTATTTGTGATCGGCAACTCGATTGGCAATTCAATTGCTCAACGTCGCGATGAAATTGAAATTCTTGAACTCTTCGGCGCCACCCGAAAGATGATTTTGTGGCCGTTTATTTACGAGGGCGTTTTGATGGGCTTTGTGGCGGCGGCGACGGCATTATTGATCACGTATTTTCTCTATTTATCGCAGGCTGAAGTGTTGGTGAATGAACTTACATTTTGGAACCTCAAAGCTAAAATTGAATTTTTATCATTGAGTCGCCTTGTCATGATTTTATGTTTGGGTGCGGGGCTCGGCGCAATGGGTTCTTATTTATGGGCGCGAAAAATGAACACGGGTTGGGCAGCGGCTGAATCTGCAAAGAGGTCTTAGCTGATGAGTCGAATGCATTCGGCATGGCAAATTGCAGTTCTCGCTTCGGCTAGTGCATTAGCAGTAGCGGTGAGTGCTGAAGCACCAGTGCCTGCTGCAGTGATCGACTTGCCAGAGAAGCGTGGCTTGGCGACCGAGTATAAATTTGAAAAGGATCGGCTTGTGAATGCTGACCTACAAAGCCGCGAAGTCATGGCAACGATTTATGAAATCAACCAGCGCATGAAAAACATGAGTCGTAAACGCGACGGTCTCAATAATCGCATGATTGACGTACAGGGAAACGTCAAATCTGTGGCCCGAAGTATTGCCGAACTTGAACTGCGAATCGCGAAGCAGCGTCAACGCCTGCTTGAGAGATTGAAGGCGCTTTACATGTTGGGTGATGAGGGTGTCGCTCGCGTGGTTTTTTCATCGGCTAGCTCACAAGATTTAGATCAAAGTCTTAAATATTTGAAACTTATCAGCGATAACGACTATCGCATGATTAAATCTTTCGAAAAAAACCGGAATGATTTAGCCGGGCGGCGGGATCGCTTAAAGTCTGAAGTGAAAAGCATGATGGTTTTGCGCGGTAAATTGAAGCAACAAGAAGATACTTTAAATCAAGATCAGCATAAAAAGTCCGAAATCCTCCACAATCTGACATCAGTTAAAGAACACGTTTTGAATAAATTAGAAAAAATTCGCTCTAAGGCGAATGAAGACTCGCTTGATGAAATGCTCAACGTTTCATTTTATGAACACAAAGGCCGCCTTCAAGAACCTGTGCGTGGCGAATTGTTAAATGATTACAGCATGGTTGAAAACGAAGAATTTGGTTATCGCTTAAGTCACAAAGGTCATCGCTATCAAACCCTAACAGACAATCAAGTTCACACTGTGTTTAACGGTACAGTCATGTTCATCGGGCATATTAATGGTTATGGCGAAACCATTATTGTCGATCACGGCGACCATTATTACACTGTGTACGCTTCGACTAACCAAGTGCTCGTGCGCGAGGGGCAACATGTGAAGGCGAATCAAGTGGTCGCAAAAGCCGACGCTTCACTTTATTTTGAAATTCGACATTTTTCCGACGCTATTGACCCTAAACCTTGGTTTCGTCGCATACAATAGAGACGACAAACCTTAATGAGGAGCAACAACATGAACTTCAACAAAAACTTTAAAACCGCGGTCGCCAAGGTGGGTTTAATTATCGGGTCACTGGCCCTTGTTGTGGTTCTTTACGGTCGTGAAGTGAGCGCGGTGGCGAAAGATCGTTACATGGATTTGCAACTGTTCACCAAAGTGCTGAACTTGGTGCAGCAGTACTATGTTGAAGAAGTTGATACAAAAAAATTAATTTATGGCGGTATTAAAGGAATGTTGCGTGAGTTAGACCCGCACACTAACTTTTTGCCGCCTGATATCTACAAAGAGTTTGAATCTGAAACGAGTGGTGAGTTCGGTGGCCTCGGCATTGAAATTACCGTGCAAAAAGGTGTACTCACAGTCATTTCGCCGATTGAAGACACCCCCGCCTATCAAGCGGGTATCAAAGCGGGCGATAGAATCGTCAGCATCAATGGCGAATCGACAAAAGGTTTCAGCCTTGTCGAGGCCGCACAAAAGATGCGCGGTTCAAAAGGTGCAAAAATTACTTTGGGTATTTTTCGCGAAGGTTTTGAAAAGCCCAAAGACTTCACTGTTGTGCGCGGTACAGTCAAAATCAAATCAGTTAAGTATACAGATCTCGAAGATGGCTATGCGTATGTGCGCCTAACAAGCTTCATTGAACATTCGGCACAGAATTTTAAACAGGTCGTGGCCGAGCACACGAAAAAATATAAAAATGTTCGTGGGATGATTCTTGATTTACGTAAAAACCCCGGCGGCTTACTTGATGAAGCGGTTGAGATGAGTGATCTTTTTCTCGATAAGGGCATTATCGTAAGCACGATGGATCGCAATAAGAAAGAAAAACAGACGCTCTACGCGAAAGATGAGGGCACGTTGTCGAAATTCCCATTGGTGGTGTTGATAGACGAGTACTCCGCCAGTGCGAGTGAAATTCTCGCTGGCGCCCTTCAAGACAACAAACGCGCTCTGATTATGGGACAAAAAAGTTTTGGCAAAGGCTCCGTTCAATCGGTGGTTAAATTGGGCGATGGTTCTGGTTTAAAACTGACAGTGGCTCGATATTACACGCCAAGTGGACGCTCCATTCAGGCTGACGGTATTTTACCTGATGTTATCGTCGACAACTTAAATGCTGAAGTGATTGAAAAGGCGATGGCTAAAACCCAAATTCAGAGAGAAAAAGATATAAGCGGTCACCTCGAAGCCGACGATGAGGGCTTTGACGACGAAGACGGTGCCGATACCAACGAGAAAAAAGATAAATCGAAGCCGGTCAAAAGCGCGTCGAACCCTAACAGTTTCATGCAGCTGTGGTGGGGCGGCGCTGAAGCGGGCACGGGTGAGCGCTCGTTGAAATATAAACTTTTGAAAGACGACTTTCAATTGTTGCAAGCTTTCAACTATCTGCGGGCATGGAAAGTTATGAAGGGCTTTGACGAACTGCAAGTCGAAACCAAAACGACAAATGCGGCGCCTGATACGTCGAAAGTGAAGAAGTAATCACAAAAAAACAGCGCGAAGCTTTGCTTCGTGAAACTACTTTTTCTTTTTATTCAATGTATCCGCGAGTTCATGCAGAGAAGTCATGATTGGCGCGAGCTCATCATGCGGGCGCAAACCACGCGAAGAAACGAAATCGCCACTTTTTAGCTTTTCTATGTATTGAATAATCGCAAACATCGGACCAGCAATACGATGGCTGACGAAGATCCCGTAAAGTATGGCGCCGACAATCGACAACAATAAAAACCCCAGCGTCGCAGATATTAATTGTGTGAGTTTCGCATCGATCAACATTTGCGACTGAATCGGAGTGTTGGGGACGCTCGCGAGCAAAACTCTAAAATTTGAAACATAAATATTCATAAAAACTAATTGTAAACCCACTAACGATAGCGAAAGCGCGGTGAAATAATAAATAATTCGCGTCTGAAAAGGTTTATTGATCAGATAGTTTTTAAAAAATCGATTGTGCTTGGGCATTTTGAACCACCTTGTTTGCAGAACAGTTCAATGCTAACGTTTTGCAGGTGATGAATGCAACTCAATCAAGAGGGGGATCTATGCTTCGCCTATTTTATTCTCATTTGGCCGCGCTTGTATTGGCCGTAACACTGTCTGGACCAGCGTTTGCCGATGGTTTTTCTAAGGGGTCAGAATTTCAATCCACCGATTTGGAAGGCAGTATCACAGTCTATTGCAATGATAATGACCCTTATAACCCAGGGCCTGGTTATGCCCACTACACCTGCTTTATGAACATTTTAGACCCAAGCGAGTCGGATTACTTTGTTACCGATGAAGCCGTAGCCGCCAACAAAGTGACTTTAACCAATCGTCTCGGCGATCGTGAGATCTCAAAAACGAGCGACTACTTGCCGGCAGAAAAACGCAGTAAAAAACGCTTCAATCTGTGGCTCGAGTCGCTTTTGCAAACTCCACTTTTACACACGGGCCTGAACACGGTCGCGTATGACTTGAAAAATGGCAGTCAGTCAGTGAAAAGCGGCAGCTTTAGCGTAAATGTCGTTGAACAACCCACACGCCGCTGTCGACATCGCATAATGAACTCTTGGACTAGTAACGATTGTCGCTCAGGTGGCGCTGTATGCGACCGTTATTTTAACGAAGAGAATTATTGTCAGTAAATAAAGTTTTTGTGTCCTTAGGACAAGCCCATCGTCAGGATTTTAAATTCTTATTGACCATGATCCCAAAATGTCAGATAATTTGGGAGTATGGTCAATAGAATATGTAACCCATCGAAAAATAACAGCTTTTTCTTATTTGGCGCTCGGGGAACTGGTAAATCTACTTTTGTGCAAACAAATTTTTTGACCCCTCGGTCAATGAAGTTCGATTTACTTCAGCCTGAAATCGAAGATCAGTTCGCGCGATCGCCAATGTCGCTTTATAAAGCTATAAGTTCAAAGAGCGTAAAACCCGATTGGATTTTTCTTGATGAAATTCAAAAAGTTCCCAAGTTATTAAATGTTGTTCATAAAGCTATAGAAGAACTAAAAGTAAAATTTATTTTGACTGGTTCAAGCGCGCGAAAATTAAAGCGTGGCGCCGCCAACCTTCTGGCTGGCCGCGCTTTCTTAAATTCAATGTACCCTTTTACGTATTTTGAGATCAAAAACGGATTTGATCTTACGGACACCTTGCAATGGGGGTCCCTACCGCAAATCTACAATATTTCTGATGAAGCCGATCGTAAAAGTTATTTAAGGTCGTACAGTGCTATTTATATGAAAGAAGAAGTTAAAGAGGAGCAGCTTGTAAGACGTATCGATCCCTTCCGAAATTTTCTGGATGTAGCGGCACAAATGAGTGGAAAAATTTTGAATTTTAAAAAAATCGGCGATGAGGTCGGTGTTGATCATAAAACTACGCAGTCTTATTTTGATATACTCTCTGACACGTGGCTAGGTTTTTATTTACCGGCTTTTCATCAATCCATTCGCAAGGGGCAGCGGCTCAGTCCCAAATTTTATTTTTTTGACGTCGGTGTGAAAAATTCCCTCTCAGACGCGCTCGATAGCCGACCAGCTCCGGGCACATCCTACTATGGTGAGCTTTTTGAGCACTGGTTTATATGTGAGATTTTTCGCTACAATGACTATTTTCAAAAAGATTTTAGAATATCTTATCTACAGACTAAAAATGGTACTGAGATTGATTTAATTTTATCTAAGGGCCGTTATAGCTATGCCATTGAAATCAAATCGAACAAGCAAGTGGACAATCGCGAAGTCGCGAAGTTAAAAAAAATTAGTGGAGACATTAAGAACTTAAAAGATGTGTTTTATATCTCAACTGATCCAACGCCAAAATTGATTGACGGTGTGCACTGTTTACCTTGGGCAGATTTTTTTACTTATTTTCGCGATAAAATGTAGGTTCAGATTTATGAAATTTTGGACTGCTGTTATGGATAGATTTTAACCCGATCTCAATTGAGAAC
>JAYUVI010000082.1:0-3137 GCA_043754135.1 Bdellovibrionales bacterium
TACTACTTACCTTTCAAAAAGAGCGCCAAAGCCGTTTTTCGTCCCTTTGTAATGAGGCGGTAGCTGGAGCAAAAACACTCTCACTCTCTATGAAAAAAAATGAACTGTTTATAGTCAATTGTCGAATGAGTTGACTCACTAAATCATTGAAAATAGTGACCTACCTTGCTAAGTATAGGTGCATTCAAACACATGAAAAGGAGCGGCTCGGTGTCGATCACCCACAAAGCCACTTACAAAGAAGCTGGCGTAGATGTCGAAGCAGGCGACGCACTTGTCGATTGGCTCATTAAAAGTTCTGCAGGAAAAAAATCCGGCAAAAAATCAAAAACGCAGAAATTAAAAACTCCGCATCAAGACAAAATCGTCTCTGGCATTGGCGGTTTCGCAGCACTTTTTCGTGCGAATTTCAAAGGCATGAAATCGCCTTGTCTCGTGAGCTCGACTGACGGTGTAGGCACGAAGGTGAAAATCGCGGCTGAGTTTGGTCGCTACGAAGGTATCGGGCAAGATCTCGTCGCGATGTGTGTGAACGATCTCGCCTGTGTCGGCGCTGAACCTTTGTTTTTCTTAGACTACTATGCCACCGGCAAACTCGATCTTGACGCTGCAAAAACGTTTTTGGCCAGTGTTCGCCAAGCTTGTCATGATTCAGGGTGTGCTTTAATTGGTGGCGAGACTGCTGAAATGCCAGGAGTGTACGCCGGTAACGATTTTGACTGCGCGGGTTTTTCGGTCGGAGTTGTCGATGAAAAAGCTACGCTCGGCGCTCATCGCGTAAAAGCCGGTGATCGTATTTTGGGTATTGAGAGTTCAGGTTTTCACTCGAATGGTTACTCTTTGCTCCGCCGTATTTTTGCTGATGATCTTGAAAAATGGGCTGACGTACTATTACGACCGACACATCTCTACGCGACTTTGGTGCGCGCGGTGTTGAAGGCGAGCAAAGGCTTAAATGCTGTGGCTCACGTGACGGGTGGCGGTTTTGATAATTTGCTGCGTGTGGTGCCTGATGGTGTGGCTCTCGACATTAATCCTTGGGCTGTACCCGATATTTTTCTCGAAGTGAAAAAACGTGGACAAATGGAATGGCCAGAACTTTTGCGAACTTTAAATTGTGGTATTGGTCTTGTGTTGTTTGTTAAAGCCAAAGATTTTAAAGCCATTCAAAAAGTTGTCGCTAAGCAAGGTTTTAAAACTTATGACCTGGGCGCTGTGGTGAAGAGTAAAGAAAAAACTTGGAACTTAGATTTTTCGAAGCTGCCGAAAGTTTAAAGGTGTTTTTTGGAGACATTAACCAACCGAATTCAATTTGACGAAAAACCACGAGTCATTGTGGTGTCAGCGTTTGGCCGTGGCAACTGGCTGGCTGCGGAGCTTGTGACACTGGGTTTTGAATCGCATCTTGTTGACGTAAGCGAAGAGCTCGGTCGTTGGGCGCCTGAAGATTGGGAGGGGCCTTTCGGTTACTTCCAAACCGATAGCATGACGCAATCTCAGCGGGCACGTTTAGATACTGAAGATTATGCCGAAGCCATTGAAGACGGGTTTGTCTTGTGGCTGAAGTCAGGACCACTCGATTTGCGTGGGTCGCATTCACAATATTTACTCGAGAGCCGCGAGATTGGTGCCGACGTTAAAGAATACATTCTGAATTATGATCGCCTGCCTGAAAAAAGACGCAAAGAATTGCGTGCGAAGTTACACGCCAAGCCTTTTCGTGAAAACTGGTTCGCCGCGCTGGCGCATGCATTCGCCTCACCGGTGTCGAGTTCGAGTTATGAGTATTTAAGTCACGGCCGACCGGCGTCACTTTTTTCGCCATATTTTGTGCGAAGGGTTTCACGACGTGGTTTAGAGAAATCTCTCGCCTGGGTGAAAAGCTGTGGCGCTTCTGTTTACCAGAAAGCCAAACTCAAAGATTTGTCTATCGATAGCCAACAAGCTTTAAGTGTAGAAATTAACAGCGACTGGTCGGGCGTGATTCATGCCCAACAGTTCGTTTGGGCGCTCAGCAGTCAAGAAACCGAGCGTGTGAACCCTTCAGTGAGTCGCCAACTTTTTACTGCGGGACCGGCACCGGTGGAGTGGGTGTGGCTGCGCTATCGGGTGAATCTGCAGTGTGCGCAAGATCTCAATGAAACTTTGCCACTTAAGTTTGCTGTGATCGAAGATTTGGCTTTGCCTTGGACCCACGAGAATTTTTTGATGGTCCAAAAAACCACTATTAAAGAAACATGTGATGTTTGGGCCAAGGCACCCGCGACTTTGCGTTTTCAAAAAGATTATATTGAGGATTTGGGTCGAAAACTTTTGCGGATTCTTGCTGGCCGCGTGCCTCAATCGCAACCTATAATGGTCGATCTGCCACAAGACCACGTCTATGATGAGTCAGTACTCGGCCCCTCACGCTTTGGTGTGTATTCGCAAGAAGCGTTGGCGAAACTCAAGCGTAAAAACTTAGAGAACATACATTACGATGGGCCTGAAGTGAGCGAAATGCACGATTGGGATGGCCAATTTCTCAACCAGAAAAATATTTTTGAAAATATTAAGACGTGGAAGCTCGAACGCGATCGCAAAATCGAAAAAATGAAGGCACGTGAACAGAAAAATGCCGCTCAAGACAGCGAGGGTCCGCCAACATGATTGCACGTTACACTCGTAAAGAAATGGGCCATGTTTGGTCACAAGAAAATAAATTTCAAAAAATGTTAGAGGTCGAAGTCGCTGTAGCACGCGTTCAGGCGCAGAATAAAATTATTCCCGAGAAAGCGGCGCGCGATATAGCCGCTAAAGCTAAGTTCAAAGTGGCGCGGGTTGAAGAGATTGAAAGAGTCACCAAGCACGATGTTATAGCGTTTGTTAGCTGTTTAGCAGAGTATGTGGGCGAGAGCGGCCGCTTTATTCATTACGGTCTCACTTCAAGCGATGTGCTCGACACCGCTCTGGGTTTACTATTAAAAGATACAGCCGAAATTCTGGCTGAAGATGTGGTGAGCTTAGAAAAAGCATTGCTCAAGCAGATTGGCAAACACAAGCTCACGTTGTGCGCGGGTCGCACTCACGGTATGCATGCTGAGATCACCACCTTTGGTGTAAAACTCGCCGGTTATTTGGCTGAGCTCCGTCGTCAC
>JAYUVI010000083.1:0-2386 GCA_043754135.1 Bdellovibrionales bacterium
CCCACTCAACCCCGTAATCACAGTCAATTTGTTACGAGGTATGCGCAGATCAAAACCCTTCAAGTTATGACTACGAGCATTTTTAACTACAATGCCATCGAATGAATCAGACAAATAAAACCTCAAATTACTAAAGTTAAACGCTCAGAAAAGGTCGCAGCCGAGGAGCGACCGGAGTCGGGGTTGGTCGCGCCAAAGTGCGGGCTACCAACCCGACCGCGGAGGCGGGTGTAACCACCCGTCGCACAAGCGACCGACCGAGCGACGAAGGATCCGGCCTTTTCTGGGCGTTTACTCTTGGCAGGGTGGGCAAACGCCGTAAAGTTCTAACACATGTCCCGTCAATTGAAACCCGTTGTTGCGAGCCACTAAAAGTTGCAAATCTTCAATGTCATGATTTTCAAATTCGACGATCTTACCGCAAACCGTGCAGGTCAAATGATCGTGGTGGGCGCGCGGGGTTAACTCATATCGCGCCGGTAACCCACCCATCCGCACCTCAGTCACAAACCCCTTCTCAGTGAGAAAACGCAGAAATCGGTAAACCGTGGCGAAACCAATATCATTCTCTTTGGTTTTGACTTTCTCAAAGACCTCTTGAGCCGTCACATGGGCACGACCCCGACCAAGAGATTGCAGAATCGCCAGCCGCGGGCCAGTGACCTTCAAACCCATGTCGCGCAAAATTCTTTTCAACTCCACATGACTCATCCGCTCACGGCGCATCAGCACTTCTTTTTCAGTTAGCGTAGAAGCCTCGGCTCCCACACTATGACGACCACGAATCAAAATTTCACTAGTTGTGTTTTTCATGCAGTCGACGGTAGCGCGAGGCAGAAGCCCTCGTCAATAATTAAGAATGATTCTCAGTATCACAGTTTCACTTGAATGTATTCAGTGAGTCTCGCGAGCAGGGTTGTCGAGATCAAGTCCGCCCGCACTGAAAGAAATAACGGTTTTTGCGTGGGTGGCATCTCTTTCGATGTCACTCTCTCCACCAGGCCGTCGTTTTCGTAACGTCGTATCAAAACATCGGGCAAGTAGGATAAAGAATCAGACACACTCACCAAGTTGATGGCCGTTTCAGCAGTTGAAGTCTGGTGCGCCACCGCGCGCTTTACTTTTTTGTTGGGGAAAAAATCATTGGCCTCGTGCAGGCCTTCGTATGTCCAATAAATCGGCGTGATAAAAGAGTAACTCAAAATATTTTGAAGGGAAGGGTCACTCAGCACCGGGTGCCCTTTACGTGCGCACAAGTGCCAACTCATTTCACCGATACGTTTTGTAAACCACGTGCTAGGCCACGAGATCGGGCTCAGGTGCAGGGCCACATCAAAGGCCCCGCGCATGGCCGCCGAACTCATTTGGTCAGGGGCCACTTCAAGAATGTTCCATTTCACTTTTTTAAATTCATTGAATAGATCGGCCACCACCTGAGGTAACAAGTGCGAGGCGAGAAAAGACACCGAGCCAATCCCTAAACGCTGTTCGTGCGTGGTTGGTGATTCTTTTTCACCGGCGAGCTTTTCGATTTCTTTGATGATAGTTGAAAAATGCTTCATCGCTCGGCGGCCGGGCGGGGTCAGGCTCACGCCTTTCGCGGTACGGTCAAAAAGCTTAGTGCCGAGTGCGGATTCAATTTTCTGAATGGATTTCGAAACTTGACTCGGTGACAGGCTTTGCCGGCGCGCGACCTCGCGTACCGACATGACCTTGGTGAGCTCGAGATAAATATTGAGATCGCGAATGTCGACTTCGAAATTGAGCATTTTTTACAACCTTTTTGTAAGGCGATATTCACCTTCGTCGCATTAACAATATGTTCTAAAATTCAGAACAGGTGTTTGCGAATTACCATCTAGGCGCGGCGCTCGCAACCCGTCATATTGGGTGAGACGAGAAATCGCGACTCTACACACATTAAAAGGGGAGAATATGAAAACAAAACAAGATCACAAAGAAAATCATACACAAACGGGTCGCCGTCAGTTTCTATTGGGCAGCACCAGCGTACTCTTGGGCGCGCTCGCTCTAGGTTTTGCGGGCCGTGCGCAGGCGCAAGTAGCACCACTTTTACTCGGCGAGCGCTGTGACGGTAAAAGCGAACCACTTGTCGAAATTGGTGCCAACCACGGTCATGCCCTCATGCTAACGGTTGAAGACTTAGAGTCTGTGCGCCCAAAAACTTTTGATATTAAAGGTGCTTCAGGCCATAGCCACACAATCACTTTAGATTGTGCCACTCTAAGTTTATTGAAATCACAAGGCTCAACCACACTGATTTCATCCAACGGCGCTGGTCACACGCACAATGTGAAAATCACTGTTGTGCCAGCAAGCATACTTTGAGAAACCTTCAGAAAAGCGCCGGCTGACTGCGTTGGTC
>JAYUVI010000084.1:0-7754 GCA_043754135.1 Bdellovibrionales bacterium
GGGACCTATCGGTTTTTGTATCAGGTCACCAATGTATTCTTTGATTTCATCACGTTTATTTACGTCGGCAAATTTTTGCTAGAAAGATTGCAGGTCGATTCGAAACGCCTCTCCCATGCACTTATTTTTTACGCCATTTTAGGGCCTTTGCACGGCCACTACATTTACAATCGTGTGGATATGTTTATTGTTATGTGTTTTATGCTCGCACTTTATTACGGAAGCGATCGTCGCTTCGATAAAAAATATTTTACATCACTCACCTGGGGAGTGCTCGGTACGTTATGGAAGGTGATTCCCATTTTCTGGCTGCCTATTCTCGTTTTTTTAAAAGCTCGGCGCGAGGGATTAAAGGGTTTCGTCGTCGGCACGCTGTATGCTCTCGCGCCCACGGCGCTATTTATTTGGATATATAATTTGCTGAAAGAGGGCACGCTAATCAAGGCCCTCACATTGCACTCTGATCGTGGTATTCAAGTCGAAAGTCTTTTCGCTACTCCGTTTATGTTGTGGCGAGCGTTCGATGTCACGGCTCCGGTTTTAGTGGAGCAGAGTCACGGGGCTCACCATATGGCGGGGGCGGCCATCGCGGGCGGTTACGTGCTTTTTTCTAAATATTTTGGTTTTGCTGTGCTGGCGGCTTTTTATATTTTCGTTGGTCGCACGCTGCTCATAAAGTTCAAAGACTCTGAATTTTTTGAGGCAGCGCCGCAAGCCCCAGCGGTATTCTTTCTGATGAGTTCACCACTCATTTTATTTTTAATTTTTCAGCGCGTGCTGTCGACCACGTTTATGATTTGGCTTATCCCCATTGTGACGATTTTCTGGGCGCTGCAGCCAAGAAAATTCCCACTGATTGTGGCTTTTTTAATCAGTCTTCTCACTTTCATTGGTTTCGATTTAGGGTATTACCCCTACATTGGCTTCGATAAGTTTTATGGTGTTGTGTATTTTGTGCGCAATGTTTTGCTGGTTGTGTATGGGTTTTATTTCGCCCGCGTATTCTTGCAGTTTTTGAAGGCGCAAGAGCCAGCTAAGACCAACCAAGAGTATCGCAAGAACAAGCGTCGCGCTTGACTCTCACCCGGTTCTCGGCCAACTTCTAGTCTCGTTTTTAAATTTTGAGGTTTTTGGAGCATGAGTGCAAGTGCAATCCACACGTTTCTTTACATATCAGCCTCCCACTTGCGCTTGAAATTCTCCATTTGGCCGTTGACCATAAACCTGACGTTATGGTCTGAGATTGAAGTATGTTTAATACACTTTCCGATAAATTAGTTGGCACGCTTAAAAAAGTACGCGGGCTCAACCGCATCAGCGAGAGTAATGTCGATGAGGCCGTGCGTGAAATTCGTTTGGCTTTGCTCGAAGCCGACGTCAATTTCAAAGTGGTCAAAATTTTTCTTGATCGCGTAAAACAAAAAGCTCTCGGTGCCGAGGTTTTGCAAAATCTGAACCCCGGTCAGCAGTTTGCTAAAATTGTGAACGAAGAATTAATCACGATTTTGGGTGGGGCCACCTCAGATATTAATTTAAAAGGCGACCCAGCGATTGTGATGATGGTGGGTTTAAACGGTGCTGGTAAGACGACGACTTCGGCTAAGCTTGCGCTCCACATTCGCCAAAAAATTAAACGTAAACCTGGTTTGGTGTCGGTTGACGTGTATCGCCCAGCCGCTCGCGAACAACTCGAAATATTGGCAAAGCAAAATGGCTTGCCGGTTTTTTCAACCACATCAAATAGCCCCTTAGAAATAGTCGAGCAGGCGTTAAAATGGGCGAAAACCGAAATGGTTGAAGTCTTGATTCTCGATACCGCCGGTCGCATGCAGATTGACCAAGAGTTGATGGGCGAACTGCAAGAATTGAAAAGTAAATTTCAGCCCCAAGAAACTTTACTCGTGGTTGATAGTCAACTTGGTCAGCAGTCAGTGAATGTGGCTGAGGGATTTAACCAAGTCGTTCCGCTAACCGGTCTAGTGATGACCAAAATCGATGGCGATGCCCGCGGTGGTGCCGCACTGAGTATCCGCGAGATGCTTAATTTACCTATCAAATTTATGGGCACCGGCGAAAAAGTGTCGGCGTTTGAACTTTTTCACCCGGATCGTCTGGCTTCACGATTATTAGACTTGGGCGACGTACTGAGTTTGGTTGAAAAAGCCCATGAGTTGATTGATGAAAAAGAAGCCCGAGAGGCCGCTCGCAAAATCGCTAAGTCGAAATTCACGGTGGATGATTTTCTCAAGCAGCTCCATATGCTTAAAAAAATGGGGGGCATGGAGTCCTTGCTCGGCATGCTACCGGGTATGGGTCAGCTTTCGAAACAGATGAAAAACATGACCCCTCCTGACAAAGAATTGAAAAAAATCGAGGCCATTATTCAGTCGATGACCGCGCATGAGCGGGGCGACCACAAGGTTTTAAACGGTTCACGCCGGCTTCGAATAGCTAAGGGTAGTGGTACGCAAGTCAGCGACGTGAATAAATTTATTAATCAGTTTGAGCAGTCTCAGAAAATGATGTCGCAAATGATGAAAATGGGCATGGGTCGCGGGGGCGGCGGGTTTAAGATGCCCTTTTAGGGCTTAGCTGGATGTGTTTTTATTACGGTTGGCGGAGCCTTTGCTTGCGCAACCCCCTCAGAACAGGTACATCTACCTGAACTACAGGAGAAAATTGGCAATGGTTGTTATTCGTTTAGCTCGCTTCGGAACAAAGCATTTACCTCGTTATCGCGTGACCGTAGCAGATCAAAAATATGCAGCGACAGGTCGATATATTGAAGTTGTTGGTCATTTTAATCCCAAGCCGCTGGGCAAAGACGTGGGCCTGGCCCTTGAAATGGAAAAAATCAATAGCTGGATTAAGAAAGGTGCACAACCCACTGAGCGTGTACGTGGCCTTATTCGTAAATTCGAAAAATCCGCTACTAGTAATTGAGCTGCAATAGCAGAACAGCAAATTGAATTGCAACAGGGGAATTAAATGGCCGATCAAACTAACTTGCGTGATTTAGTCGAGTTTATGGCGAAAGCGCTCGTTGATAAACCTGATGAAGTTGAAGTGAACGAAATTGTGGGCGAACAAACCACAGTAGTTGAGCTTAAAGTTTCAAAAGAAGATTTAGGTAAAGTGATCGGTAAGCAGGGTCGGACAGCGCGTTCTATGCGCACGATTTTGAACGCTGCTAGCACGAAACTCCACAAAAGAAGCGTTCTCGAAATCGTTGAATAGCCCCACAACTCTGTGCGGTTACAGCCAAGTCTTCTAAATATTGCGGTGTGCCATTAAATAGGGCATAACTGCGGTTGTGAATAGTGAAAAAGATACATTTTTAATTGTCGGTTATGTGCAAGACGCTCATGGAATTAAGGGCGAGGTTTTCGTTCGTCTCAATGCCGGTAAAGCTGAAGAATGGTTGAGTGACCTCAAGATCGCCCGATTCAAAAGAACGGCGCGCGCGAAGTCGACGTTAAAACACAGTCTAGAATACAAAATATTGCGCACTCGCGAACATAAAGACGGCCTTGTTTTGCAGCTCGAAGGCATGGTTGATCGTAATCAAGCCGAAGCGTTAATCGGTTATGAATTTGAAATCCCCCAAAATTTCTTAGAGTCTGAAGCCGGCGAGTCAATTTACCTGCGTGAGGTTTTAGGTTTTCAAGTGACTGATGCGCAATTGGGAGAGCTGGGGCCGGTGCTCTCGTTTAGTTCAAATGGCGTGCAGGATCTGCTTGTGCTCGAGCGTGGTGGGCAAGAGGTTTTGATTCCGTTTATCGAGCCGTTTATTACAAAAATGGATTTTGCAAACAAGCGCATCGAGATGAATTTGCCGGAGGGATTGATGGAGACCGAAACTAAGAACTCGTCGGCTTTGTCAAAAACTTAATTTTAAAAGTGAGTCAGTGTGCGATTTAATGTGATTACGCTCTTCCCGCAAATGATTGAAGACGCTCTGAAACATGGAGTCATCGGGCAGGCGTTGTCGTCACAGAAAATTTCTTTGCAGACGGTCAACCCGCGTACATTTACCAGTGATCGACATCATACGGTTGATGATCGCCCCTTTGGTGGTGGTGATGGGATGGTGATGCTTTATGAACCGCTCAAGCAGGCGATGCTGGCGGTCGATCAATTGCTGTCAGCTGTTAGCGGTTCGGTCTCGGGGACGGTTACGGGTTCGGTTACAGAGGGAGTGCCGCGTGCGGGTTCACGGCGTGTTTTGCTTTCGGCGCACGGGGAAAAGTGGAGTGATGGAAAAGCTCGAGAGTGGGCTGCGGGTTTTCAAAGTCAAAGAGAGGCTGGCAAAAAAACAGGTGAGCGCTCATATTCAGCCATCACTTTGGTGTGCGGTCGCTACGGCGGTATTGACCAACGATTTATCAATGAGTTTATCGACGAAGAAATTTCAGTGGGTGATTACATTTTAAGTGGCGGAGAGCTCGCGGCGCTAACAATTATTGACTCAGTGACGCGGCTTTTACCTGAGGTGTTAGGTAATGCGGATTCACCCCAGTTTGAAAGTTTCGCGCAAGAGGGACTGCTGGAAGCTCCGCAGTTTACGCGTCCGCAAGTAGGACCGATACCTCTGGGGCCTGACATGAATCAGGGTTCTGCTGACGTAGCCGTGGGTGAGAATGTTGCCGGGGAGTCTTTGCCAGCTGTCCCGCGAGTGTTGGTCTCGGGCGATCACAAGCGCATTGCTCAAGCTCGAAGAGTATTGTCACTCCTTATTACCGCGCAAAATCGGCCTGATCTGCTTACGCAATTTCATCGTGATGAAATTTTGCGGTCGTCGGTGGTGTTGAAAGAATTTTCCTATGAAGAGCTTAAGGTTTGTGGTTTAACCGACGCGTTTTTAGATAACATTGTGAAATCATGATGAAGGTTTGTGGCCATGGACAGTAGCACTCCAGCAGATAAAAAATTTGTTCCCAGGTTGTCGGTTGGCCTTGTGCACTGGCCTTGCCATAATCAAAACGGCGAAGTGGTTTGTACGAACGTCACCAATTTCGATATTCATGATATCGCCCGCAGCTGCCGTACTTTTGGGGTTGAGCAGTACTTCATTATTAACCGCATACAGGAGCAGCTTATGTTCGTGGCCAGAGTTTTGGACCACTGGCGGGTCGGCGAAGGTTCTGACCACAATCGCATGCGAAAAACCGCCATCAGCATGATCAAGCTGTCAGAAACCGTCGAAGGCTCACTAAAAGAATTTCAAGAAAAACCCCTAATCATAGCCACAAGTGCCCAAAATCGCTCAGAGTTCCCGAACATCAGCTTCGGTCAGCTGCGAGAACAGCTTTGGTGCGGACACACTTCCGGTAGCGCATCAGCGTCAAAGGATATGGCTAAGCCGGTGCAGCGACCGGTTTATTTGCTGTTTGGTACCGGTTGGGGCATGACCAAGGACGTTTTGAAGATCTGTGATTATGTTTTAGACCCTATCCGCGGATCATCGGTCGACGATTATCGCCACCTTTCTGTGCGATCGGCAGCAGCCATCTGTCTTGACCGGCTTATGGGGCAGTGATAGTTTCAGCGTTCTTAAATTTGAGGTAATACATGGACTTAATTCGCCGCGTGACTCTGAAAAGAGCCCAAGAAAAAAAATGGCTTAAAAAAATCGACAAATTCGACACTGGTGACACATTAAAAGCCTATGTGCGTATTAAAGAAGGCGAAAAAGAACGCGTTCAGATTTTTCGTGGCGTTGTGATTAAGATTCAAGGCACTGGCCTTGGCAAATCATTTACTCTGCGCAAAATTTCTAGCGGCGTGGGAGTGGAGAGAACATTTCCGTTCTCAAGCCCCAATCTTGAAAAAGTAGAGATCGTGAGCCGCGGTAAAGTTCGTCGTAGCCGTCTTTATTTCTTACGTGATCTTGTGGGCCGTGCCGCTCGCTTGAACTCTGAGCTTGTGATTGTTGATGGTGAAGACGCTCAAGCACCAGCAGCTGAGGGTAAAGAATCAGTAACTCCCGCAAAAGCTTAATAAAAAATTAAATTCGGTTTTTACGAAGCGCAGAAAACTCTGCGCTTTTTTATTTTTCGCATATTTTTCTCGCCAATAGAAAATATTTTTGTTGTGATCGTTGAACAACATCATGGCAACACAGCATCCGTGGAAAACAGCAGAAGAATCGATTTTGATCGGCATCGACGAAGCCGGTCGTGGATGTTTAGCAGGCCCAGTTTATGCGGGGGCCGTAATTTTAAAATCTAAAAAATATGTCAGAGATATGCGCGATTCGAAACTCGTCGCCGAGAACCGGCGTGAAGAGCTTTTTGAATTGATTAAGACCGAGCACAGGGTCGGCATTGGTTTTGCCACAGTGGCTGAGATCACGCGTTTTAATATTTTGAATGCGGCACTGCTCGCGATGAAACGAGCTTTCGAGGATTTGAAATTAAGCGCTGATGAATTGCTTGATTGCCGAGCGTTTGTCGATGGTGACCAAACCATTAGGGGTTTTCATTATCCGCAGACCGCTGTGGTGAAGGGTGATCAGAAGGTAAAAGCGATTTCGGCGGCTTCGATTATTGCGAAGGTTTCTCGTGATCGCGAGTTGCGCAGGCTGCATGAATTGTACCCGCAGTATGGGTATGATCAACACAAGGGGTACGCCACTGAAGAACACCGGAAAGCCATTCGCACCCACGGCGTCACCGAACATCATCGGCCAACCTTTGCCGGCGTCAAAGAACATATTCAGCCCAAAGAACACATTCAGCTCAAGGAACACGTTAAAGCCGAAGGCACAGTTTAGTCGCCAGCTCGGGGCGCCAGCGAAGTTCAATCGTAAGCCAATTCCAGCGAAAATGTTCACACCGCCATCGAAAATCTTTGCGCCTTCGCCACACATGCATCGCGGCCGCCAGTGTGAGCGCCTCGCCCGCGAGCATTTTGAAAAACAAGGCTATATATTTGTGACGGCTCAGTTGCCACTCTATTTTGCCGAGGTCGATTTGCTTTTGTTGTCGCCGACGGGTGAACTGGTCGTAATCGAAGTGAAATCAGTGCAGGTCGATCTCGCTTTTCGCCCACCGGTGGGGAGCGAACAGCGGCGGCGCCTTTCGCGTGTTTTTGAGCAACTTGTGCGCACCTCGGAGCGCCCTGTTCGGATGCATCTTGCTGCAGTGAATCAGCAAGGTGAAGTGGTGGTGTACCTAGACTTCCTAGCGGATCAAGTTTGAAGGACGGGTTTCGCTATGCGAGACTTTATGTATGGGTTGGTTATGCACTACGGTCTTGGGCGCTAAGCGCGCTGAAGTCACAAAATCTCTTCGACAAAAGTCGCGCGTTTTAGTTGCTGTTTTGGCGGTAGTCTGTTTGGCGCCTTCAGCGCGAGCCACTCCTGAGCGCGAATTAATTATGAGTTGTACCTACGGTGTGCTGGCCGGCACATTGGTGGGCGCGGCGTCGCTCGCTTTCGTCGATCAGCCAGGTGAAAACTTGCAGCACGTGGCCCGTGGCGCTTCGATTGGGTTGTATGTAGGGATTGGTCTTGGTTATTACACGGCGTTTGTGTTGCCAAAGCAGTTGCAACGCGAAGAAGAAAAAATCTTGAATGAAGAGAGCGGTGAGCCGCAATCATCGTGGAAGCCGCGGTTTTTTATTTTCCCACTCGCGAGTCGTGATGGCGTCGAAGGTGTTGGCGGGTTTTTGCAGGTCTCGCCATTTTGATTCGTAAATGACGGTTTATTTTTTTAAACCTTACACTTCTTAGATCAGAATACTGCTAACAG
>JAYUVI010000085.1:0-3354 GCA_043754135.1 Bdellovibrionales bacterium
CAGCTGAAAACGTGCACGAGTTCTTGGGCGCACCTAAATTTATTCGTGATGAAAAGCACCATGACAGCCAAATCGGTATTGTGACGGGCCTAGCCTGGACACAAGTGGGTGGTGAAATTCTTTATGTTGAAGCTTTGAAAATGAAAGGTAAGGGCGGACTGGTTCTTACTGGTCAACTCGGTGATGTCATGAAAGAGTCTGCTAAAGCAGCACTTTCTTACTGCCGCGCTCATTGTGAAGAATTGGGTATAGACGAAAATATTTTTGAAAATACTGAAATTCACATTCACTTGCCAGCTGGTGCAATACCAAAAGATGGTCCATCTGCAGGTATTACGTTAACAACAGCTATCATTAGCTTGCTCACGAACACTCCAGTACGAATGGATGTAGCGATGACTGGCGAAGTGACATTAGCTGGACGCGTGTTACCAATCGGTGGCGTACGCGAGAAGGCTTTGGCCGCTCTGACTCAAGGAATTACCAATATTGTTTTGCCTCTTGCTAATCGAAAAGATCTTGCCGACATACCTGAACAGTTCAAAGAAAAGCTAAAGTTTATCTTCGTGGAAAACATCGACGAGGTTATGGCCGTAGCATTTGATCGCTCGGGCGCCGGCAAAAAATCAGCAATAGCTAGTGGCAAAGTGAGTAAGAAAAATAAAGTTCCGCGCGCGGCTTCTGCAGCATAAGTTTCATTTGGCTTAAAATTAAAAAACGCGACGTTTCACACGTCGCTTTCTGTCTTTAACTAGAAATAGTTTGTACCGACCAAAATGTGGCGCAAGGACTACCGATCAATATCACATTTACCAATGGTCAAACTCACGAGGTCATGCTTTTTAAAAAGACCTTGGTTGTACTGGCTTAAATAATTTTTCAAAATTCGCTCTCCGGCCGCTTGAGGTATGGGCGTATATAAAATTCTATTTCCGTCGACAGCCAAGAGTTCGTTTACCGTCATAGCCATGTCACGGTCGTAGTTTTCGTTACGCTCTTGCATACTCAACACAGTTGTAAAATATACGAGTTGATCACGCCTAATCGTGATTTTTAATTTAATGTCTCGGTCCTCAACAATGGCTTCATCAACGGTGAGACTCCAGGGGCTTTCGCCACCTGTGCTTTGCGAAAATTCATAGGTCAAAGTGAGTGGCGCTTCACTCACTAAAACTTTGCGACCCTCAATTTCGCGTTCTACCAGGTTCATTTCAATGTCTTGGTTTGTATCGCTCGCTAGTTTAAACCAGCCATCTTCAGGGTCAGTTTCTTGTTTTTCAGTACTGCAATACAATAACGGAGCCGCATTCACTTGAGCGGCTAACATAAGAGTAAATAAACCTATTACAAATTTCATTTATGCCTCCAGCATGAGTTTGTATTAAAACACACGGCTTACTTCTACATCTAAAGAACTCTAATGCGCCACCGCTAGAAAGACTTTTTTACTTTTTAACAGAAACTTTCAGCGGTCGAATTTCTACGATCAGCAAGCCGCCAATGACTGCGGGGTCATTTTTGGTGAATGCTTCAATTTCAGCCTGTGAAATTTCGGGGGCTGGAATCATCATACTGCCTGTACCGTCAAGAAATGGTCCGCCAAAGTCTAATTTATTTTGTTCGTGTAAACGCATATAGTACTGACTATGCAGTCGCACATCTTTTTGTTTGTTGAATTCTACTCCCTTCTTCCACTTAGGGCCTGGTCGATGAAAGATAACAAATTGAGAAAGTGATTTTTTTGATCCGGCCATGGCACCCCCTAGTACTTAGGTCACCTATAGCGAGATACCTGGAATTTGTAAATTCACTCACCCTGTTCTTCACAATGTGAGTGTCTTGATGAACTTTTGTTTCGTTAGTCGAATAACGAAAGCGTTGCCGAATTAATAATCTGTTTCGTCATGTACAATCATGAGCTTCAATCCTACAGCTTATTTAAAGTCTTTCTATACGCTAAGAATTCTTGCCTGCACTTTCTTTACAAATTCGACGCTTTCACATTCGAGACGTTTGCAATTATGAAAATGCTACTCCATCTTGTTTTCAAAAAGGGGGCTCTTATGTTTCTAAATTATTTTATCGTCGCCGTTTTTGCATTTTTTAGTTTGTCCGCTTCAGCTAATCCGATGTGTTTTACTCTCAGCCATGGCACTGGTAATACCGTTTACCACCCCAATGGTAACGTCGCTACACACGACGCTGGTGAAGTCGGTGCGACTTGGTATCATTCGAATGGTTCAGTGTTCACGCATGATGCGCTCGAAATCGGCACCACTTATTATCATGCTAATGGCAATGTGCTCAGTCACGATACGGGCGAAGTGGGTGCCACATGGTATTGGTCCAACGGCAAAGTATTGAGCCACGACATGGGTGAGCAAGATGCCTCTTGGTATCATGAAAACGGTAACATTTGGACACACGATGGCCCCGCTATGTCTTCTGCCGAGCTGTTCGAAATGGCATGCTCAGTCGGTTTACAATAATTTTTAAAGATCTAAATCGCCGAGCTGCCAGTTTTTCATAAGTGGAATTCCATTATCTTGCGGCGGCTCGGTCATTATACTTATATCTTTTAAACGCTCATTATCTGATTCTAAAATTTTCACCAGCGTTTTTAAATCGGCAATTTCTTCTTTAAGCTGCGTGATCTGGCTTTCTTTTTCATGAAGAACTGTCACGTAAGCACTCTTGAGCTCACTGACCAATTTTCTAAGTTCAAGTGCCGGTTGCACCTCATCATTTATTTTGGCCGACCGCATGTGGGGAGTTGCATTGACTGCTGTTGGTGTTGGCGTATTCACCGCTGCGGGATCAGGCGCGAGGTCGGCGGCCGCCATAAATTTTTGCAGTTGAATGTGACTTGTGGGCTCAACCGTTTTTATGGGCGGCTCCGTTTCTAATTTTACAGACATTTCAGTTTCGGGTTTCACAAATTTCGCGCCTTCAGCCTTTTGCGGAGTCTTGGGGTGATGACTCATCACTCTCTCGCGTTGGCGGGCATTCTTTGAAATCGGTTCGTCGGGCACCCAATATTTGCCGTCTTTAAAAAAATTTTCTATCTCACCTAAGCGAATCCTTCTGCGAAGCGTTGATAGGCTCACCTTATACTTCGTTGCAAATTCGTTCAGGTCTAACCAATTTTGAGTATTCAAGTCTATCCCCTTTTGACTATTCAAGTTTACCATGGGGAATGACCTTGTAAAGGCTGGTTTTATGGATTTGAATATTTAAATGGTGATTTGAATAGTCACTTACGTAATCAAATGATTAATCAAAAAGTGTAGTTTATGCGGCTATCAGAAAGAAAATCCCCATCTTTAGTACTCAGCGGAGGCGGCGTGAAAGCTG
>JAYUVI010000086.1:0-2707 GCA_043754135.1 Bdellovibrionales bacterium
TCAATAAGGTTCTCGATGTTTATCGTTGGGTTTTCGATAAAGCCCGTCGTGCGGGTACGCTACCTGAACCGCTTGCAGAAGTGCTCGAGGACATTAAAAATGCTTTGGCTGATCGTGCAATTGACCCACAACCTCTAGCCCGCTTGATGATCGCTAAAAAATTGTACGAGGCTGAGAAAGCTCTTTATGAGAGCATTCAAAAAGACCCGCAAAGAGCATTTCAATTTTTTAAAGAACAGTTTCAGGCCGAGTTCGGTACTTCAAGTTCTGATGAAGAAATCGCGACCTATATGAAAAAATTTGGCTTTGACAAAATAGATGGTGTTTTAAAATCGATTTGGACCAAAGCCTGGGATCGTGTAGTCACCACTGTGACAACGGTTTTGAAAAGTGCGGCGCTGAAATGGTTTTTAGCAGCTGCGGGTACTGGCGCGGTGAGTTCAGTGGCTTTTTCGCAATTGGATTGGACCGACGTGAGCGGGTTTGTCGACAGCACTGGCCAATACCTTGTCGATAACGGCGGCAATCGTCTAGATAGGATGATTGGTTACACTGTACAAATCAATAGCATTGCAAAAAGTGAGCACTATGAGCGTGATGTGGCCGAGTTTTTTATTCGAAACTTTAAAGATGTAGTTTTGAACATGCAGAACGTAAATGCGCCAGTTTCTGAAGAGCGGCGCTTAGAGGCTATGCAAATCTATATAAAAATTCATGTGGCGCGATGGGATTATGAAAACGACAAAAAAATCAAAGACCTGAAAGAAAAAGATAAGCAACAAGCAGTAGAGGATTTTAAACAGCTTACTGATTTTTTAGTGACCGACGTTCAAGTCCATCAGTTCGATACCGTTTATTTCGCCACAGAAAACGAGCGCTCGCGCAGCCGCGCCAGGCTTTTCGTCGACTACGTACAAAAACTTGATGCCACTGAAGTGTTACCTGAAAAAGACGCGCAAGATTTAGAAGTTTGGTACCGGATTGGTTTGCCTGCTGGTCAACCGCACCCGGCATTCACTTCTGTGCCGCGGCTCGAGTTTATTAAGCAGGTTGTGTGGTACCAATTTCAGTTTACAAAGCTCAACTCAAAAAAGCCTAATTCTAGTCGCGCCAATATCATTAACGAATTGCTCACAATGAATTACCCCACGCCAGAATAGTGTGGGGCGACTTCAGCCGCGATTGCCGGTCTGCGCTTGTTAGCCGATTGGGTGTCTTAAAGCTTCCAACCTTTAGCGGAAAAAATATCGACGAGTTGCTTGATGAACTTCACTTGCACGCCATCACGAGTGGCGTAGTTCGCGCCTAAATAACCCCACCAATCCCAGCAGCCTAGTGGATTACCGAGAGTCTGACTTGGTTTAGCTTGTGGGTAGATAATAATCATCTTGTTGGTTTCAGCCCATTCGTTGTAGCCCGTCATTTCAACGAAAGCGCGCCCGATGTGTTCAGGAGTTTGGCGACAACCGTGAACAGCAACATGTAAACCGCAGCGCTGTCCGTTCTGACAGGCTGCCGGGATATACGCCACGCCCTCTTCACTTAATGACAGTGAAGAGGTTTCTGCGCGGCCTAATTTTTGGCTGAAAGTATAAAAATGGTTGGCATCAGCGCGCCCGCGAGTCTGCATCGATGGCTCGAGATAATTCATAATGGCGCCGGCACCATCAAAATTACAGCGACTAATAAATGGAGTTTGGCGCAAAGACTCACAGGGATTGCCTTTATCCGGAGTCGGATAAGCGTGACCGAGCTGTGCGATTTGAAAAAGCTGCGATTGAGCTTTATTGCGAGAAACCTGCGAATAAAAATCGATATTAAGTCGAGTGAGCGCGAGTGGCACAACTTGATCATATTCACCCACGACCACCGCGATTTTTTGACCGGCAAGATTATCGAGAGGATCGATTTGCTGATGACGCTCTAAGGTTCGGGCGTAAGTGACGAGTTCACCGACAGTGGGCAGTTGTGCACGCGGCTCTGAACATAGTGTTAAAGCACGACTCAAGTTGCTTTGCGCGCAGTAGTACGGACCGCCGGCCAATAAACCGGCACCTTTGAAAATCGAAGAGTAAGCCACATGCACTTGGCCAGCCATGTAGGCGCCCGACGACAAACCTGAAATGTAAACGCGGCTAGAATCAATATTGTAGGCGTGTGCCGTCATGCTTAAAAAGCTACTGGCGAAAATCAATGCGAATTTATTGAACTGGTTATGTATTTGGTCTTTGAACTGGTCTGTAAACATAGGCCCCCCGAGCTGGATTAAATAAATCTGTGGGGTAGCAGTACATGTTTTTTCTAAACAATCCACGTGCTAACACATGTGGTTATGCGGCGATGATCGCAATTCTTATAAATATCACTTTGTGTCTGGGGGTTCTTGGTCGACTAAGGCCGCGGCACAAAGATCGAGCTGTGAGAAGTCTTCACCGAAATGTTCAAGGCGATAATCCCACATTTTTTGTAACGAAACTGAGTCGATGTCTTGAAGGTTCATGACTTTTCTAAATTCACGTTTCTGGAGTGCAGGGTCATAGCGCATACGGAACAAGCTGTCGGTAGTTAAGCCGAGGCCCCAAGCAGGTCGCAGACCCAAATCTTCGTTGAGCAGTGTGCGGTCGGTGACATCAAACGTGTCGGCGCCGCGGTTTCGAAGGGCATCGAACATACCAAAACCGAGCATTTCAAGCACTAGAGAGCCTCG
>JAYUVI010000087.1:0-12093 GCA_043754135.1 Bdellovibrionales bacterium
TTTTCTGCATCACGGTATTCATGCTTATAGTGTGGATCTTCAGACCTGACCTAAAAGAGTTTTCTGCGGGCTCTATGAAATTCAATACGGCCCTCGCTCTTTGTTTCGCGAGCGTTTCACTTTGGCTGCAAAGCAAAAATTCACAAACGGTAGCGTTTAAGCGAAATGCCTCGATCGGAAAAGCATTCGCAGTACTCACATTGATTATTGGTGGTTTGACTACCTTTCAATATTTTCTTGGCTATGACTTTGGCATCGATCAGCTATTTGTGTCAGATCTACTGTATGACGAGAGCCGAATGTTTCCAGGGAGAATGTCTCCCATCTCGGCTGTATGTTTTGATCTACTCAGCGTCGCGCTACTGACAATTGATTTACCGCCGCGGCGTCGTATTCTGCACATCCCTTCGGCTTTAATTCTTCCAGTGGCCTTCCTGTCTTTATTTGCAATCATCGGTTACTTATTTGGCGCGAGCGCACTTTACAAAATCGGTCCTTACATGCGGATCACTTGGCAGACGGCGGGATGCTTCTTCGCGCTTGGAGCTGGCGTAATATTTGCGAGACCGTCTTGTGGTTTGGGCCTTCTTATTTCCAATTCCAATACGGGGGGCATAATGGCGCGCAGGATGCTGCCAATTGCAATCCTGCTCCCAATTTGTTTAGCTTGGATTCGCCTGCAGTTAGAATACGCGGGCTATATCAACCTACAATCGGGCATAGCGTTGTTGACGGCCTGTTTGATAGCAGTTTTGACCACTATCATTTGTTTAAATTCGAAAAGGCTATCTTCGATTAATGAAGAGCGGGAGCAAGCATTCGAAGAAATTCGAAAAAATGAATCGAGATTTAGAGTTATTTTTGATTCGGCTATGTTTGGCCTTATCTTCTGGAATGAAAAAGGCGAGATCTTTGATGCCAATGACGAGTTTCTAAAGCTCGTTGGTTATACACGTGAAGACCTCGAAGCTGGTCGTGTCGATTGGAAAAAAATGACCCCGGAGGAGTATGCTCCGCTGGATGCAAAGTCTATCGCAGAGTTTGCTACTTTCGGAAAATGCACCCCTTATGAAAAAGAATATTTTCATAAAGATGGATCTCGAGTTCCCTTGATTGTCGGGGGCGCAACTCTAAACGAAGTCAACGGGATCGGCGGAGTTGGATTCATACTTGATAACCGTGCACGAAAGTTGGCCGAGACAGCTCAACGCGCAAGTGAAATTCACTTCCAAACACTTGCCGAGACTATTCCTCAAATTGTTTGGACAGCGAACGCTACCGGAGAATACCTATTTTTCAATTATCATTGGATCAATTACACTCGGCTGACCCTAGATGAGTTAACTCATGCCGGATGGGACTTGTTAGTACACCCGGAGGACTTAGCGGGATTTAGGCACCGATGGGCAGAGTCAATTAAGAGCGGCAGCCCTTACGAGATGGAATACCGTTTGAAGAGAGCCTCTGACGGCAGTTATAGATGGCACTTGAGACGAGCGATCCCCCTTCTTGATTCAACCGGAAACGTCACTATTTGGTTCGGCACTTGTACTGATATCCACGATCAGAAATCAGCTTTTACTGAAGTTGTTGAGGCGAAAAATAGGAGCGACGCCATTATCTCCAACACCGACGCAGTTCTTTTTTCTTTAAATAAAATGGGTGAAGTCACTTATTCTGAAGGGAAGGGTCTTTTAGCCGTCGGTTTAAAATCAGGTGAAAGCGTGGGCCAATCGGTATTTGAGCTCCATAAGGATAACCCTGAACGTTTAGCTATCGACAGACGCGTACTACAAGGCGAAAGACTCAGCGCTCAGTTTCAAATCAATAACCTGTGGCATGAGGTCCACTACAATCCGGTATTTGACGCCGAAGGTTTACCTAACGGCGCAACCGGCGTCGCATTTAATATCGATGAAAGATTGAAAGCGGAGCGCGCGCTTGTTCGAACGCAAGACCAACTCAAATCAGTTCTAAAACACGTGCCGTTCGCTTTTTGGGCCCTTGATCAAACTCGCCGGTTTATTTTTCGCGAAGGTATCGGAATGTCTGCCATTGGTTTATCGGCTGAAGGCATGATCGGTAAATCAATTGACGATATATACAAAGACTTTCCGCACGTGCTGGCGGCAATGAACCGCGCTTTCTCTGGCGAGGCGTTTGAGACCCAAGCTCAGATCGGCGAGCGTTGGTACCACGTCACGTTCGCTCCTTCTTTCGATGACGATAAAAAAGTAGTCGGAATAACCGGCATCACATTCGACATTACCGAGCGAAAACGCTTAGAGGACGAGAAAACTAATCTTCAAGTGAGCGAAAAGGCCGCGTTGGAAGCCTCCCGATTAAAATCTGATTTCTTAGCGAACATGAGTCATGAAATTCGAACTCCTATTAACGGCGTGATCGGAATGATGGGGCTACTCTCCGACACTCGCCTCCTCGCAGATCAACGGGAGTATGCGGACGCTGCAAAGTCCTCTGCCGATACGCTACTGACAGTCATCAATGACATACTTGATTTCTCAAAAGTTGAGGCCGGAAAACTCGAGTTCGAAGACATTGATTTCGACTTGCTCCACCTTCTTAAAGATGTTGCCAAAACATTTTCGATTCAGGCCAAAGCAAAGGGGATCTCGATCTCGATCGATGTTGATCCACAGACTCCCAAACATGTTGGCGGGGATCCCGGCCGCTTCATGCAAGTGCTCAATAATCTAATTAGTAACGCCCTCAAGTTTACTGAAAAAGGCCAAGTCGCGATCCGAGTCAAAACCGAAAGTATCGATGATAAAGGATGTCGACTTCGAATTGAAATTAAGGATACCGGTATAGGAATTCCTCAAAAAGCTCTCTCAAGAATGTTTCAGGCCTTCTCTCAGGCAGATGCATCGACGACTCGTCGATTTGGTGGCACGGGGCTAGGTCTTTCCATTTGCAAGCACTTGGTTGAAAAAATGCAAGGGACGATTGGAGTCGAAAGTAGTGATGGTCAGGGATCTACTTTCTGGTTCACGTTAGGTTTTCGCTTGGCGGTCGCTCCGGTTCGCAGTTCAGTCGGCCTTGTCGGAAATTTCAAAAATCTGTCAGAACGCCGCTTTCGTGTATTGATTGCTGAAGACAACGCCATCAACCAAAAAATTGCAATTAGAGTATTAGAAAATATGGGCCTGGGCGCAGATGCGGTCGCCAACGGGCAAGAGGTTTTAGACGCTCACCGATCGATTCCCTATGACCTTATCTTAATGGATTGTCAAATGCCTGAACTCGATGGTTATGAGACAACTCGTATTATCCGCGCAAGCAAAACCCTGCCTAGAACAAATATCCCCATTGTCGCGATGACTGCGAATGCCATTGTCGGAGATAAAGAACGATGCCTATCAGCCGGCATGAATGACTATATTTCTAAACCAGTCAAAAATGATGAATTGTTCGCAGTTTTAAATCGTTGGCTCTTGGTGGCGAAAACGGATCCTCACAAGAAGTCTGCTGCTGGTTGAAGTTTTAGAAAAATATTTGCACAGAAGGTCGATATGACATTTCCATTCACGACACGGATCCTTGATAAGAACGCTCTTGAGCAGTTGAATCAGCTTGATCCCAATGGCGATGGGAGTTTCGTAACAGAGCTCATTGATTTGTTTCTGCAAGCTGTCCCTAATAATCTCGTCACTATGAAAACGGGTTTAAAAGATACAGATTACGGAAAAATCAAAAAAGAAGCCCATAGTTTAAAATCTAGCTCCAAACAATTGGGAGCTAATGAATTTTCCAGAATTTGTCTAGAGCTCGAAGAGTTACAGTCGCACGCTCAGAGTCATGTTCAATTTCAAAATTTAATACAAATGCTGGACCATGAATTCAAGGAAATTAAAACCGAAATTGAAACCGTGTTTAAGAAACACTCACAAAATTAATGAGGCCGTAACAAATGTTGGAGCTATTTATAGCTAGTCCCCTAGTCTAGGGGCGGTCAAGCTGCCCAGTTTTGACATTAACGAACCATCACGTTCAGTGACTAGATTGATGACTAGCCCATCGCGGCCGGCGCGGGCTGTACGGCCGACGCGGTGAATGTAGTTCTCCATCTCTTTCGGCAAATGATAGTTGATCACGCGACTGACTTGTTCGACGTCGAGCCCGCGCGAAGCGAGGTCTGTTGAAATCAGTAGCTTCACTTCGTTATCTCGAAAAGCTTTCAAATTTTTTCGGCGTTCAACTTTGTTCATTTCACCACGGTAAATTAGACTTTTATAGCCGCTTTTTCGTAAGAGTTCGGCTAAATTATCGCACTGTTCACGAGTGTTTGTAAAAATCAGTGTGCTGCCCTCCACTCGTTGCGCTAAAATTTTTTCGAGGAGCGGGAAGCGCTTACCGTCGACCACTGCTTTATTGACCGTCTTCAACGTCGGCACGACTTTATGACTGCCCCGACTACGAATCACTTCGGCGCCGACAAACATTTGCGTGATTAACTCTTGCACCGTGGGCGAAACTGTCGCCGAAAATAAAGCCAGCTGACGTTGCGCTGGGCAGCTCTCAATTATTTTTTTTGCATCTGGCAAGAAACCTTCATCGAGCATTTGGTCGGCTTCGTCGAAAACTAAAATGCGAACCTCGCTTAAATCAATTAATTTTCGATCGATCATTTGCACCAATCGGCCTGGCGTCGCCACCAAAATTTCAAGAGGCCCGACAATATTTCGTTTCGCCATCTCAAATGTTGTACCGCCCAACACCGACCGTACACGCAGTCGTGTCGTGTGGGTGAAAGGCTTAAAAACTTTAGCCACCTGCTCACCCAATTCGCGTGTGGGCACAATCACCGCCGCGCGTGGTTGGCTAGGCTCCGTGATCTTCGAGCCACTGTTTTCAAGCGTTTTAAGCATTTGCAAAATGGGCAAGGCATAGGCCAGCGTTTTACCACTCCCCGTTTCAGAAACGGCAACCAGCGATTGACCCTGCAACAAAAGCGGGATTGCGCGGTTCTGAATCTCAGTAGGGCGGGTGAGCTTTTTCTCGTCCAAAGTGGCCTGTAAAGTCGCTAACCAGTTGAATTTTTCAAAGGTGTTCATAAAAAGTCCTTATCAGCAGAGGCGCAGAACGCTAACACAGGAGCCGTAAAGGGGCCTTGAGCTTGGGCGCCGAGCATTCTAAATTTGTTGAGCATTTGAGTTTTCACTATGCCGGTTAACCAGCAATTTTTATGCCTTGCTGACGACATCTAATTGTCGAACTCTTAGACGGCGGCTGGCGGGGCCATTGACGTCGGCTCAAGCCGACAGCGGAATTGCCGACGACCTTAAGGTGACTCTCGAATTGATTTCGATTAATCTCACTCCTCATGTCGCAACCACAAAACCTTCTGCAATTGAGTAATGGCTATAAAGCATACGGCGCCCAAATGCTGTTTGATGAAGCCACATTTTCAATCAACGAAGGCGAGCACGTGGGAGTCATTGGTCCCAACGGCGCCGGCAAATCGACCCTTTTCAAAATATTAATCAACGATGAAGAGCTCACGAGCGGCAGCGTGATTCGTGCTCAGGCGTTGCGTTTAGGCTACCTCTCCCAGCACGACAACTGGCTACCCGGCGAAACAGGCGACAACTACCTAGAGCGCGTGTGCACCCTACCCGTGTGGCAAGCCAAAATGGTCGGTCAAGATATGCAAGTGTCAGATGAAGTCTTCTCGCGACCAATTATGAGCTTAAGTGGCGGCTACCGCATGCGCATTAAACTCATCGGCCTTTTGGGTATGGACCCAAATCTTATGTTACTCGATGAACCGACCAACTACTTAGATCTTGAAACGACTTTGCTCCTCGAGCGATTTTTGCAAAATTATGAAGGCGCTTTTTTGTTGATTTCTCATGACCGCGAGGTTTTACGGCGCACGACCGATCATATTTTAGAAATCGAAGGCGGCAGCATGGTTAAATACAGCGGCAATATCGATGACTACTTTGAACAAAAAGAATTGCTGCGTACACAACTCGAAGCCAAAGCGCAAAACCAAGCAATCAAGCGCAAAGCCGTTATGGATTTCGTCTCGCGTTTCGGCGCCTCAGCGACCAAAGCTCGCCAAGCGCAGAGTAAATTGAAGACACTGAAAAAAATGGAAGTGATTGAGTTTAAACCGGTGCCGATCAAAGCGGCGATTCACATCCCCGAGCCAGCCCATGTCGGCAAAATCGTCATGACTTTAGCTGATGCCGAACTAGGTTACCCAGAGAAAAAAGTTTTACGCGATGTGAATTTAGAAATTCGTCGCGGCGATCATGTCGCGGTCGTCGGACTGAATGGTGCCGGCAAATCGACTTTACTGAAAGGCCTGGCCGGCACGTTGGCGCCTTTGCGGGGCAAACGGGAGTTGGGTTATCAGGTTGAGCTCGCGATTTTCAACCAACATGTCATCGAAGTTTTAGACCCCGAACATACAGTTTATGAATCGCTTGAGGCGGTCACCGATTTCTCAACGGCCCCCCAAGAAATTCGCACAATGGCGGGCTCTTTATTATTTTCAACCGAGCACATTACTAAAAAAGTGAAAGTGCTTTCAGGCGGCGAAAAATCGCGCGTGGCCTTAGGTCGAATTTTATTACAAAAAGTGCCCTGCTTGCTTTTAGATGAGCCGACGAACCATTTAGATTTTCAAACTGTAGAAGCCCTAACTCAAGCGCTGAAAAAGTATCAAGGCACATTGATTGTGGTGAGCCATGACCGCGGTTTTATTAGGCGCGTGGGCACTAAAATTCTTGAAGTCTCGAAAGGGCAAGTGCTGGTTTACCCGGGCACATACGATGAATATGTTTGGAGTCTACAGCAGAAATTAGCCAACTCTGAAATGGCTGATGCGAGCGCCGATGCTGATGTCGATGAAGATACGCCTAAAAACAGACCGACAAAGCCGACCCTCGAACCGGTTAACGTAAAGACCGAAAGAAAAAACCCATCTAAAGAATCGCGCGCCATCGAAAAAAATCTTGAAAAGTGCCAAAATAAAATTGCGCAACTGGAAAAAGAGAATGTCGAACTCAACGAAAAAATCGTCGCCGGTTCTGAAGATACTCAAGATCTAGCCCTCAAGATGGCCGACAACAGTTTGAAAATTCAGACGCTTGAAGCGGAGTGGCTCGCGCTCGAAGCCACCCGCCAGATAAAGTAGCCTTAAAGTTAATTACTCAGGAGCCAGCTGTAGAAATTCGGTGTCGCTTAAATGACATACTTGAGCCACGCGAAAACCTGAAATAGCTGCTGCCCGCAAATTGCTCTTGTTAATTTTTACTGAACAATTCGCTGGCAGTGTAGGTTTTGGCTCCGCCCCAGGGGTTGTCGCCGGCCTTCCCGCACCGTGACCCCCACCCGAATTACAACCCAACACTGCCAGCAACATACATGCACAAAAAATATTAATTCCACACGCGGCTAAGTACGTTCTCATGGTTGGTCCTCCAAAGATGCTTTCAAACGATACTGAACCATTTTCTTCTCGCCATCCGGCGCCTGCAGACTGACATTCAGAACGACATTTATAAACTGTTGCAGTTCACATAACTCAACGAGGTCCGCTGGCCTTGACAATTTCACCACGACATTATCACCGTTGTTTTCAACGCTCATACTGCTAACCAAGACGGGCGAAGCCCCTGCCCAGGTGTAAAAATCTGTTAATTCAGCTTTTACGATTTCATAACGAAAATCACGATCAAAGGGTGCTGGCTGTGTTTCAATCGGCTCAACTAACCATGTGATTTCTTGCATCCGTCTTTCGGTTAAATAACGTGAATTAATAAGAGCGATCAACTGTTGTGCCTGATTTGTGATCTTGTCACAAAGTGCGATTATTTTGTCGTAGTTTTGCACGATATCACTCCGATCCAATAATTTTTCGAGGTGCTTGGCATCGCGATCAATACTGCCAATCAACTTTCTTACGCTGCCGAGTGCCCTGAGTTCGGTGCACTCGCGGCTCAAGACTTTTCTTTCATCTGCAGACCTGGAAATATTCGACTGATTTTCAATCGTTCTGATACAGCCGGTGAGTATCAAAAGACCTAAGCCGGCGATAAATAATCTCACAACTCCCCCTTTTTGAATTCGGCAAGCTTAGCTCGAGCGAGTAAACCATGAATCACCGCTTGCCTACGAACTTCAGTTATCAAGATACGTGTCTCTTCGCGACTCAATGCCCCCTTATTTGATTTTTCGAAAAGCTGCTTGGCTTTTATCTTGCGATTGGATTTTTCAAGCACGTGCTCAAGGTCGCGTTCACTAAAATTATGATAATCATTGTTTAACGAATGAAGCGAGGGCGATGCCCGACGCGCGGTTTCTACTGTCGCCGTAAAGTCGTCCATTGGTTGAGTCGACATTTCAACGCCAGGTTGACGTTCAGGCAAATGAACATCGGCCCCCGCTCTAGTCTCGTCGATTGGCAAAGCTGACGTCACCGTCGGTCGGCTTTGGTTCAGTGATTTCACCTTAGACTCATACAGGTTTAAGTATCCCCAAATCGCGAGCGCCATAAAGCCTGCAAACGCAATTAAACTGACCGAGTTTCTCATTTTACTTCCCCCATTTTACTTTTGCATAGTTATTGAAATCGAAACTTGCTGAAATTGCGGTACAGTCAAAAAGTACGTTCCATTGGTTTCAGCCCAATTGTCATTGCGTTCAAATTCATTGGTAAAAAACTTTTGAACTAACTGATCGACAACATTTTCTTGTTCGACCTGATTTTGTGATATGGCACTCACCGTTGTTGCCATTTTGTAACCGAGCATGGTTGCTCGACCAATCGGCGACGTGCGTTTTTCCCAAGAATCACGAGTGGCTGTTTCAAAGGCGCTATAAAATCGCTGCAGCTGACCGTGATTTTCTTTGCCCAATCGAGCAAGAGCACGCGAACTAAAGGACAAATGAGCATCACCTGCCAATAAGTCACAAACGCTATCTTTTCCAATGACCTTCACCACCCACCCATTTGCACTTTGCAACATGGTTATAGGTAGAGGCCGTAAACCTAAAGATTTTGAAATGGCGGTCAAAGAACTCGCCTGAGCCGCAATAGAAATCGGCGTGGTTGGCTCGTACTTTAATTCAAGACGCGAGTATTGCAAATAGTAGGGAAGCGTTTGAACCTCAGGTAAGTGTTCAATATAGTCTCGCGCGCGCCTCTCGTTTTCTTCAAGAAGTTGCTCTGTAGCCGGCACGTCGACATTAAATTTGGCCACATATCGTGATTCGCGAATATCTCCAGAAAGAGTGCGCAGTAGATCAACTTCGCGAGCATCAAACACCGTACCTCCGGAATCGCTCACCACAAGACTGCGATATTCATCGCACTGAGCTTTAATTACTGCGCTCACATTGGTGATTTTCATTTTTACGCTACGATCAAGGTAAGTTTCCCAGAACGCATTTTGAGCAGGGACCACCTCGGCCTGAGCCGAGATGGTGTGTGTAATACAAATTAGAGACAAGGTTAAGAGTAGGTTTTTCATCAGAGTGTCCTTCACTTGTTAAATAGTTTCTATGTAGCTGGTAGCCCAAGACTTCGTGATTTTTTTCGCGTGCTTGTAGCTATCACGCACTTCAATGTCCTGAATGTTGGTGTAGCTTGTAGTTGAACTTGAGCTACCAAAAATGGCATCCAAAACATTCAGTGCAATCGCGCCGCCTTGGCAATAAATATTAAACCCGCACATTTTAGTTAAACCTTCAGCCAATACGATTGCGCCATGTTGACCCGGCTGCAATGCCGGCAATATACCAGCGGTTTGCGGAGAATTCGGCAGAGCCAAGGTTGCGAGTCTTAGCATGACACTGTCGTGCATATCATTAGACAACTGCTGACGATCTTCTTTTGAAACCGTGTTTTCGCGATCATCCCACTCCACAACAAATGAATCTTGAAAAACATTTTTTTCTTCAACGCTTGTTGATGTGCGCGAACTGAAGAGTCCGCCATCTGAGCTGCTGGCTACGATTTTCTGGTACATCTTGTACATGTTGTAAACGGCTGTGGCTTTCACGTCGAAAACTGTTTCGTAGTCATACGTAATAACTAAACCAAAGGTTGTCGCTGAGTTTTTCTCCATGTCAAAATAATCCGGGTGTTCAATAGGGCAAGCGCCATAGAGTGACAGTACTGTGGTCGCTGTCAAACTTGCAGGGTAATCAGCATATCTCACGATGTCGTTCTCAATAACCCCCGGGATTTCAAGACGTATAATTGACTCGCCCGCCTGCAACTGCGAATTTTTCACGGCAGGAGTCAGCAGGACATTTTTCGTTTTCATTTGGCTGAAGTTAATTCCCGGGTTATCGGCTCTGAGTTGAGTGATATTTACCTCCCAAGAACTGACGTAATTGAGATTTGTACGTGCGCCCTCACGCTTTGAATAAGAATCAAAAATCGCAGTAAATTGAGTTTTGAGATCGGATAATTCCTTTTCTAGTTCTTTATACGCGAGCTTCGCATTTTTGTATGAGCCTGCCGCTGCAGCCACTTGAGCTTTCAGCCTATCATAGCGTCGCACGTCAGCAGAGTGTTGGCGGGCGAGCTCACGACGATCTCTCAACAAATCGCGTTTTGCGCTATTGAGCTCACGTGCCTCGTCACTGATCACGCGGCAATCCGTGGTGCAAGTTTCTAAAGCTTTATAAATTTCACTGAGACGAGCTTCAGCATCGATAATGCGATTGTCGAGTTCTATAAGAGCCATAAGATTCGCACTTGTTGCAAAACTCTCAGCCTCTTGGTTAAGCTTATCTGCGAGCTCTAGTTTTTTATTTAACTCGCCTTGAGCCTCTTTACGTTGTTTCATGACTTCAGCCATGTCGGCTGTTAAATCAGCGTTGTACTTCACGATATCACTCATCTCACGGCAAAAGCCCATGCCCGCAGTTTTACCTGTGAGCGGTCCCGCAGAAGCTTCTGCCGTATTGGGCGGCAATACCCAAACGGTGTGCGCGTCTTCTTCATCCGCCACGAGGTTCGAGTTTGTGTTATTGGTAATTCGACCGAGTACATTGAGATTTTTCGGGTACAGTGTGGGTTCGGCCCACGTCACCGCGCTCGACACCAAGGCCAGCGTGGCTACAATAAATTGCAGTTTCATAATCCCTCCTTATTATTTTGAGCTTCATGCCCAAGGAGAGGCTGATTGCAATATCACGCCCAATATTAAAAGCCGCGTTCTACACATAAAGAGAACTTAAAGGTGAAGACGTCCCGATGACCGTACGTCAATCTCGAAATCCGGACGCTTGTTTGTGTGCTTAATTATTGAATAATTTCTCGACTGCGGCTGTGTCGCTAGTCATACATTCGCAATCCGAACACATGCATCGGGCAATAAATTGCGCGCAGGTAAAATTAGAGATCACCGCGAATCACGAAGGTCGTATCTAAGCCATCACACGGATCACGCTTCAGAAAAGAGTTGGGAAATGGTCGAATACCCGCGTCGTTCATCGCCGAATACTCCATACGAATGGCATTGCATTCGCGATTATAACCTACAACGTGGGCCGTCTCATGGATGATCGTTTGCATAGCTTCGGCGCTCACCGGGTAACTTAACGTTTGCAAGTACGAGTCACACAGAAAAATTTCTCCGTCTTCTGCCCAAGCTGCGATTGTTTCGTTTTTATCTAAGCAATGTGGGAATGGGTAGCCTGGTAAAGGCACGCGAATTGTGACTACTTTTAATTTTTCAAAAATAGACTCATAAACGTTTCTCGCCAATGTCGACCGGGTGTTTTTGTGAGCTTTCATTAGAGCCCGTGCGGCGCTCATTCTGACATCGACGAGGAACTGCACACGCTCATCTATAGTTATGGCCATCGCATTGAAACTAAAAAAAAAAGAAAATAACAACGCTGATATTTTAACTGAGGTAACTGCTGGCTGCATGGGTTCTCCTGTGCGCGGTAGGCGGAGTGAAAAAATCTAAAAACCTAGACCCACTAAACAAGGGTCGGTGCCATGGGCATGAGGAGTGTCGATAATTATGGCGTTATGCAAAACAATAAAATGAGACAATTCACCGGATTTTTTTTTACCTATGTTTTATTTAATTTATT
>JAYUVI010000088.1:0-4085 GCA_043754135.1 Bdellovibrionales bacterium
CATGCCGCTCGTGCAGAAATATAAAAAAGGTTTGTCATCGAATTTCGCTGATTGCAAAAACAGCAACGATTCAGGTTTTGGCGGCGCCATTACCGCCGCACTTTTCTTAGAAAAATTCGTAGGCAACACCCCATGGGTCCACCTCGACTTAATGTCATGGAACAATTCACCCGAAGGCGCCATCGGCGACGGCGCTAACGCCCAGGGCTTTCAAATTCTCGCAGGCATATTGTTAAGTTAGTTGCGAGATTGGTGCCAGAATTGGTGCCAGAATTGGCGCCAGCCTAGTCACCTTTTGGGTGCGTTATTTTTTTCTTGGTGCGGTAGACCGCTAGACATAAGTAATCTTCGATTTTTGTTTCACCAATCTTTATGCCTTCAACCAGTTGGGTACCTTCGGGAGCGGCTTTGCGTGCACGTTGTGCAAGCGGCAGCCCTTTGCCTTCATCGACTGCGTTTAATGAAAGAAAGTGATAGGCGTCGCTGCCGACTGTCTTTGTTTTTTCTTTGAAAACTTTTGTATTTAAAATCGCGTCAGTGGCAATACGGATAAATCGCTCGCGAGTTGGGTCATCCACATCAGGGCACACCGTTTTCGGAAAAGATTTGTCTTTCGCTCGCCAATTAAAATATTGCCCGGGTAGACCAATGACTCGAGGTATGACCTCCGCCAGATTTATAGCTATGCTTTCACCTCGTGCCCAACGGCAGCTGCCGGGTTGTTGCAAGCAGTATTCGCCACGATTAACAATTGTTCGTGCGACTGCCTGCGCGTAATCGGGTCGAAATTCGCGATCGCCATCTCTGTTTTCACAGCTTTGCATTTCGCCGTACAACGTGCGCGCAAGCGCATCGATCGCGAGCAGTTCTTCTTGAGTGACCTTTTCTTTGTTGGGTAGTTTAAGCGTCTTGGGCTGGGTTTTTTCAAAGGCCTGATTGTAGCGAGCAAAAGCATATTCTTGCTTATCGGTGTACTCCCGCATTGAGGGTCGGTAATTTCTGTAAACTGGACGCTCGCGTATGCAACTCAAATCTTTTTGCAGCAAGTGCTGAACAATAAAATCGCGTTTATCAGTCGTGGCCTTCCGGTATCTCAGTTTCTTCGCCATTAGCTTGAGCTGGTCCTCCATTTGTTTTGATATAACGGGAGCTTCTTCGCCACTGCAGTTCTGGCAATCGCTGGCAGGTAGGCGTCCGGCCTTAACCGCTAGGTCTAACTCTTTTGAGTAGTACGAAAGTACGAGCGGTAAACTAAAAAGTACCACTAAACTCATCAAATGCTTGCGTGAGTAATGGAGTTTTTTTGTGGTGCGCTCAGGGCGACTGGATCGTCGTGATCTCATCGAGAGTGTATCGGTAAAAGACACCGAACTTTGCAGCTGATAACGAAAAGCTCGACGTTTTTACGGGGGAGAAATTAGTAGGTGAGCCGCGAGTAACTACAGACCTAAAAGAAAATCTAGGGCTTCGTCTTGGTCACTGATAGTTGGTTATAATCGCGGGCTTGAAGCGCTCTCGGTCAGCAATGAAAACTCATTAACCCTGATAGCCAAAAAGCTTACGTTTTTTAATCAGTTCGCGAACGGCTTTGGGCACGAGCTCCTCCCACTTGGGGTTGCCCGCTGAAAGCAATTTACGGACTGCCTCAGAGTGCAAGCTTGTGTCGACGTTATCGCAGCCGTGCATGTCTTCGATGAGGTGATTCTCGCGCAGGTGTTTATATAAAAATGCGTACTCAGGCGGAGGTGAAAACGACGCCGCTGTGGTGCAGGCGTTCGCGGTTTTATAAGGAAAAACATAGAGCCGCGATTTTTCATCGAACAAATGGCCGAACGCCGCCATAATGCCGCCCGAATACTTTTCGTAATAGTCTTTTTTGAAAAGGTCGCTCAAACTCGCAGCGCCCATCACCATGTTAATATACTCGGCCGTGAAGCGGCGAAGCTCTACATGCAATTGGGCGAATAAAGAAAAGTGCGAGATCAAAACATGGTGACCGAGCGCACACAAAGTGTCGACGCGATCGAGGAAATCTTTTTTATCAATGTCAGCGCCATCTTTAAGCTGAGTCATAGTCATTTCCATTAGCACCAGTAAATCGCCGCGGTTAATTTTCAAATCGTTTTCAGTTTGTTTGATGCCGTTTTCTAAAATGGTCTCGTTGGTGATTGTTAACGGGCGAAACTTACCCCGCTGTACAAGAATATTTTTTTTGTACAAGACATCTGACAAAGAAAGCGATTCACCTTTAGGGCCAAACAAAATCGTACGTGTAATATCTTGGCGTACAAGCTCGAGACTCGCTAAGCGGTTATCGATGTGTTCGACATCGGGGCCGTTAACGTGAATATAATTAATTTCAATGCGGTCTTTGCTTAAGCTGTCGAGTAGAGAAGAGATCAGCTCGGGTCCGCCAGATTCAACATGTTGAAAAGCGGCATACACGAGGTTCACGCCTAAGATACCGAGGGCCTCTTGCTGCTGCAGGCGCAAGCGATCAAGCATGCGCACATGAATGACGATTTCGTTGGTGGGTCCCCCTGCACGTTTTTGAAAACGAATGCCCATCCAGCCGTGACAAGAGGGTAGATCTTCGTGACTGGTTGTGGCCACCGTATTGGCGAACGCGAAGAAGGAGCAGGTCTTGGCTTTTTCAGGCAATCGTTCAGGTAACAAATGATATTCGTGGTCGAGCATTTTAACCAACCGCTCTTGGCTCACAAAGCGACTGCCCTTACCATAAATAGAATCGCTGAAAGACTTGTCATAAGCCGACATCGACTTCGCTACCGTTTGAGAAGCCAAACCGGCCTGAAAAAAGTGTCGAGCGACCTCTTGGCCAGCGCCAATTTCAGCAAACGAACCGTAAAATATACCCGATTTGTTTATGGCTAAAGCTTTGTTGCGGGTGATTTGTTCCACTTGGGGTTTACCGGCTGTGCTGCTCATGCTCTTTCACTTTCTGTAAACGCTCGCGTAGGGTCGAAAAAACCTTAGCGTAAAGCGCGGCGTAAAATTTTACCTACATTGGTTTTGGGCAATTCAGTTCTGAACTCGACAAACTTGGGTACTTTATAGCCCACTAAATCTTTTCGACAGTGAGTGATCAATTCTTCTTCGCTCACTTCGCCTTTTTTCACGATAAAAATTTTAACCACTTCGCCCGATTTTTCATCGGGCACGCCAATGGCCGCGACCTCAGCCACATGCGGGTGCGTGGCAACAACGTCTTCGACTTCATTCGGGTAAACATTAAAGCCCGAAACCAAAATCATATCTTTTTTGCGGTCGACGATTTTTAAAAATCCCTCAGCATCAAACGTGGCCACGTCACCGGTTTTTAACCAGCCATCACGGGTCATGACTTTATCGGTTTCATCTTGCCGCTGCCAATAACCTTGCATGACTTGCGGGCCTTTCACACAAAGTTCGCCAGAATCAGTCCCGCTCACTTCTTTTTCATCGTCAGTCAGTAAACGAATTTCAGTCGAGGGGAGTGGTAGCCCAATCGTTCCCGAACGATGCGTACCATTCACCGGGTTACAAGCCACCACGGGCGAAGCCTCAGTCAGGCCGTAACCCTCGATCAAAAGCGTGCCGCTCAGTTTCTCCCAACGTTCAGCCACAGCTTTTTGTAAAGCCATACCACCAGCGACGCTTATTTTTAATTTACTGAAATCGATTTTGGTGAATTGAGGGTGATTCATCAGCGCATTGAAAAGCGTGTTCACTCCGGTCAAAACCGAGTAGTCGCGTTTTTTTAAAAGTTTTATAAAGCCCGGAATATCTTTCGGATTTGTGACCAGAATATTGCGCGCGCCCACTTTCAAGAACGCCAAGCAATTCACAGTCAGAGAGAAAATATGGTACAGCGGTAAAGGCGTAACGATAGTTTCTTTACCTTCGACGATGAGTGGTTTGATCCACTCACCAATTTGCAGGAAGTTCGCGATCATATTGCGGTGAGTGAGCATAGCGCCCTTCGCGACGCCGGTCGTACCACCAGTGTATTGCAAAAATGCGAGGTCGTCTGACTTCACCGTGACGGGAGTATATTTTTTCCGCGACTTCGCGCCCAGATCAAG
>JAYUVI010000089.1:0-8941 GCA_043754135.1 Bdellovibrionales bacterium
AAGATTTCGAAAGACTGATAAATACCTGAAATTAAAATATGATGACCATTAATTGAGAGAAAAAAGAGCGAGGCGAGTGTTAGGTAGAATTGATCAAGCGCAGTTGATGTTTCACCTAACATCGGATTAAACAATTGCGAAGCTGAAATCCCCAGACTGATACTAATTAACTCGCCTGTCATTGTGATGGACATAAAAAACAGTCGCGCCATAAAACCAAAACTCAAACCAACAAACATTTCCTTTACCGCGAGAGTGATGATTTCATAGTGGTCAAGATTGGCCGCCAGTTTTGCCCAACCTAATTGCGGGTAAAGTACGAATGCCATAGCTAAAGGTAAGAGCGCTTTCACTATAGTGGGCACATTTATAGTCCCAATAATTGGCATCGCCACCACACAACCAGTCAAACGCAGAAAAATCAGCGCAAAGGCGAGAATTTGATTCATGTTAAAGTTGTAAACAGACTCCATCACTCCCTCACAAAAGTGGCGATATTTTGATACAACTCGATGGTGTAGTGACTCATGACATCTAACATCCAGGGGCCAGCAACAATAATCACAACAAAGATGACAACCATTTTTGGAATAAACGTGAGCGTGGCTTCGTTAATTTGCGTCACCGCTTGCAAAATACTGATAATCAAACCGATCACAAGCGCGCCAAGCAACATTGGCGACGCAATCATCGCCGTGGTTCGCAAAGCATCTTGACCTAATTTTAAAATCAGTTCTTCAGTCACAAAACCTCACCCGAAGCTGCGGACTAGCGAGCCCACAATCAACGACCAACCATCGACCAAAACAAAAAGCATAATTTTAAACGGGAGCGAAATAATCACAGGTGGCAACATCATCATACCCATCGCCATTAATACGCTGGCGGCAATCATATCGATCACCAGAAACGGCAAATAGATAATGAAGCCAATTTGAAAAGCCGTTTTAAGTTCAGAAATAATAAATGACGGTATCAATACCGTCGTGGGCACATCGGCGCGAGTTTTTGGCTGTGGTGTTTTCGAAAGATTTATAAACAAAGCCAAATCGCTGTCACGAGTTTGGTTGAACATAAAACTGCGAATGGGCGTTAATGCTTTATCGAGTGCTTCTTCTTGTTTAATTGAGCCATTTAAAAATGGCTGGATCGACTCTTCATTCATCTTACTCAAAAACGGCGACATAATAAAAAGTGTCACGAAGAGCGCGAGACCTACTATCATTTGATTAGGTGGCATGTTTTGCGCGCCCAAGGCCTGACGCACAAACGACAACACAATTACGATACGCGTAAAGCTTGTCATCATAATCAAAATCGCCGGGGCTAGAGTTAAAACTGTAAGACCTAAAAGAATTTTGATATTGGTGACGAGCTCTTGCGGGTCATTCACCGTTTTATAGCCTAGGCTTACCGTTGGCAATGAAACGCCCTGTGCCCAACTCGCACTCCCCAAAAGCATTAAACCGAGAATGGTGTAAAGAGGCCAAAGACGCTTCATCATTAAATAGACCGCATCCCTTTAATAGTTTTTGAAACTCTGTCGACCACACTTTGGGTGACAAAGTCTTCTTCTATTTGGCGATTAGAATCCATCAGGGTATTTTTAAAACTGCTGATGCCGGTCTCGGCTTCTTCATCTTCGAGCATAGTTAATGGTTTCAACATCGAAATATTTTGATCGGTTATTCCAATAAGTAAGCTTTCGCCCGCCACGCGTACGATAGCGACACTTTTTCTTGGTCCTAAGAAATGTTGGCTGACGACCCGAATTTTACTCGCGTCAGTCGACTTGTGATTACGCCGAGAATACCAGCGTGAAAAATAAATCAGACCCAGTGACATAACTAAAATTACGCCAAGGCCCATAATCATACGACCTGATGAAACTCCGCTTGTCGTTTTGTTCACTTTGTTCGACGAAAAAACGGGTATCTGTGATTCTTTGAGTTTCGCCAGATTGTCTTTCACCTCAGCCGCAGTAGCGCGCTTAGCATTAGGCACTGATACGTCGTCATTCGGATCAGGTTCAATTTTTACCATCGGGCCTGAAAAAGTTTTAAATTTCGCCTCTGTGCCTGCAGGCTCAACAGTCTCACTAGAAGCTTGCGGACCCATTTCTTTTTCGAGAATAGACTCATCACTCATCGCTTGAGTATCAGCAGCTGTGGGGCCTGCTGCATTAACGTAAGCCTGAAAAGTGATTACATGTAACGAAAAAAGCAGAATCTTAAACATAAAAACTCCTTAGACCAACTGCTCAACACGTTCAGTTTGGGAAATAATATCTGTTAGACGCACACCAAACTTTTCGTTTACTACTACGGCTTCGCCACGTGCCACGAGCTTATTATTCACCAGCACTTCAAGTGGCTCCCCCGCTAATTTACTGAGCTCGACAACACTACCTTGTCCAAGGTTCAGCAATTCGCTCACAACCATTTTGGTACGACCAAGCTCCACCGTGACTCGCAAGGGTATATCCAAAATTAAGTCGAGATTGCGATCGCTGTAATCTGGTATTTTCGAAGTTTCTACTGCCGCTGCGGCGCCCATGTCTGCTGGCGCATCGCCAAGTGCACCTTCTTCTATATTCTTTGCTGTACTGTCGTCGGCCATACTCTCCCCCTTAAAAATAAATTCTTACTTTTCAACTTTACGTGTGATCTGTAACGCGACAGATCCGTGATGAATACCGTAGTAACCTTTAAACTTTCTTACATTTTCAATTTGTAGATCAAACTCACCAGTTGCATCTTGATCGAGAGTAATAACGTCGCCCTGTTTCAATTTCATTAGATCTTCGACTTGAATTTCAGTTTCGCCCAAATCCACTTTGACCTCAATTTCAGTGTCAAGCAGCTGCTCGATAATTGTGGCCGTCCATAATTTTTTATCAGTTTGGTCCGATTCAACTTGAAAGCCAGAGGCTAATTTTTGTTTAATTGGCTCAATAGTCGAGTAAGGGATCACAAGCGTAATAATACCGTTGGCATTTTCAAGTTCGACGTCAAAAGTGGAAGCGATGACAATATCTGTAGGTGGCACAATACCGACGAATTGTGGGTTGATCTCGGTACGCACAAAGGAGCAGTCAATTTTTTCAACCGACAACCACGCTTCTTCAAGGTCGCCAATGGCAAGGTCAACAACCTTACGAATAATTTGTAATTCAATCGCAGTAAAATCTTTGCCTTCGATTTTGGTATAGGGGCGATCAGCACCACCAAAAAAATTATCCACCAGAGCATAAGCTAATTTTGATTCTACAACTAAAAGCACCGAGCCACGAAGTGCGTTAAAACGCAGCACGCTCATGCAGGTCGGCATAGGCTGCGTATTAATAAATTCGCCGAATTTTAAGAAATCAGTGCTTGCGTGATTTAAGGTCGCAATTTTTCTGAGGGCTGAAGAAAGAGAAACACGAAATGAACGCATAAACTTTTCATAAATAACATCGAGTTGTGGTAAGCGACCGCGAATAATACGATCCTGGCTGGTTAGATCATACGCGACGACAATGCGATCATCTTTGACGCCGCCTGCCCCACCACCACCAGCGCCGCCGCCACCGCCCGCCGCACTGGCCTCGTCAGTCGCCGCAACTTCGCCTTCCGAAACCGCGGCTAGTAGCGCATCAACTTCACTTTGCGATAGGACCTGACTCATCCCAAACTCCTAGTTGTAGATAAACTCGGTAAAGTACACACGGTTGATCTGACCCTTCGTTAAAAACAAATTCACCTGATCACGAATTTCTTCTCGCAAAGAATCTTTACCTTCTTTCGATGAAACCTGCGCGTAAGTTTTCGAAGAAAGAAGAATGATAATAATGTCGCGAATTTTTGGTTTCAATTTGTCGATCTCTTTTTGAACTTCGTCATTACTAACTTCGAGCTCCATATTTATCTTCGCCAGTTTTTGCCCACGACTACCCGCTAGATTCACCAGAAAAGTTTCGAGAGGTATTAGTTTGCCAATAAACTCAGGCGATTCTTCTTCGTGTTTCTGGGTTTCGTGTTCACCCTGAATCACACCGTCAATATTTGGTTGCTTAGCTTCTTTTTGCTTATTGAGGTAAATCATCGCGCCGACGCCAGCCACAACCAGCATATTCACGACGGCTAAAATAATAAACAGCATGGGCTTCTCACCTGATGCTTTGGCTGCCGGTGCAGCCGGTGCTGCTGCAGGTGCTTTTTGTTCTGCCACTTGATCCCCCCCTAAAACACGATGGTCTAGCTCTCAAGGATATAAGTAGCAACTCGAGTGCCAACTCGACTTACGACGACGTCTTGTTTTTCTTATGCGCAAAATGATTCGGCTTTTGCGTTATGAAAAGATCAAAGTCTAAGACGACAAAGTTTTCTTATGACAAAATATCAAGAGCGATGACAGTACTTTTTTGACAGGTCAAAAGCCCCAAGTATAGCCGAGAGTCAACATAACGAGAAAATCTTTTAAGCCGATTCCCGCTTGTAATTGGCACGTCACAGATTTTGGGGGATGCCGAATATCACTGAAGCCTACTGCGCCCCAAAGCAAATAGTTTTCTGAATTTGAAAAGCTCGAAAGCTTTTCATCGGGCACGATCTTATGCATTCCGCCGTATTCGTAAAATGGGCGAAACGCGCCTTTTTCATTGTAAATAAATCGTCGGGCTACATGTAAGTGGCCACGGCCGACTGTCGAAAGATCGGCACCCACACTCCACCTCGGGCTGAGTTGTTTAGGTAAAAGATAATTGAAGCCAAAAACATAGTTCATAAAATCTTCGTCTTCAGATGAGTCGAGAATACCGAGCACGATTCCCGCATGCACTTCAAATTCTTTGCGGTAAGGATAATAATAATTGCGCTTATCGAAACGTGCGGCCCAATCTTTCATTGAGTTGTGCGCATCTGATGGTGGCGGTGGTGTCACCGCGATATTCTCGAGCAAACTCGGGTCTGGCGTTTTCCCCCCGTTCAAATCAGCGCCTAAGCCCTCGGCGTCTTCTGAAGTTTTTGTTGGGGCATCTTCATGCGTTGAGGCGAATGTGGGGCTTTCGCAAAAAAATACGAGCGTGATTGTACATAAACAAAGCCAGACTAAGGTCAAAATATTACGGTCTCGTCGAGTCTGCATGAGGTTAAGTGTACCCGAAATCTAAAGCTTGAATATAATTTTATTCTGTAGTGCTAGAAAAGGAGTTCCGTAATGTTTAGCAAACTCAGCTCTGTTTATTGTGCCCTTGCATTTCTCGCCGCCTTTGACTTTGCTCTAGCCGACGGTGCCCCCGATTACACGATTCACCAAGAGTACACCAGTACGCGCGCGCTCGGCATGGGCAATGCCTTTGTAGCGCTCGCTGATGATCACAGTGCACTTTTCTATAACCCGGCCTCTTTACTTTTTCGCGATGACAAACAGTTGCGCCTGTTTCTGCGCGCTGGTTTAGATAAAGACATTCTCACATTCAAAGACGATGTCGATGGAGCCGGCGACGATGCCGTAAAATTAAATGCGGCTCTCGAAAAACATTACGGCGAACACTTGTATTTTCGTGCGCCGACTATCGGTATATCGAGAGCCAAGCCCAAGTGGGCATGGGCTTTCATACCTGTTGATGTCTCGGTCGATCTGGCGCTTCACCGCTCGCTAATGGCCAGCGTTTTCGTCAACGCTTACGTCGATTCGACTTTAGCTCTAGGTCACGCTCAACCTTTGAAATTACAGTGGCTAAAAGATAAAGTTTCATTTGGTTGGACCGCAAAACTAATTCACCGTCTCTTCTACAGCGATGTGATTCAAGCCGCGCAGCTCGCGATGCCCGACGAAGAGATCGTCAATATCGATCGCGCAGCCGAAGGCCTCACTCTTGATGGCGACATTGGCTTTATGTATCACGTGAAGAGACGTGAAGGTAAATGGTTCCAACCCAGCGTCGGAGTGGTCGTTCGCAACGTTTTAGATTATGGCTTTCCGGTCAACTTTGGCATTTTGAACGACGATCCCAAAGAGCCACCAGACCTGCAACGTCGTCTCGATGCCGGCATCAAATTCAACGCGCCAGCATTTTGGGTGTTTGACCCAAAAATCACCGCCGATATTCGCGACGTCGGTCACGACAACTGGACATGGAAAAAAGGTTTTCACGTAGGCACCGAGCTCGCGTGGAAGATGCGTAGCTGGTGGAAGGGGTATTGGTCAGCCGGTCTCAATCAAGGCTACCCGACACTCGGCTTCGGCGCCTGCATAGGGATTTTTCAACTCGATATCGCGACCTGGGGAGAAGAAGTCGGTACCTCAGACGCCCCTCGTGAAAGCCGTCGTTATATTCTTGAGGCCAGTTTAGATTTTTAAGATTTTTATTTGCTCTACGGCTTGGTCATTATTCTGTCAGCTCTTTCAACACCGTTTGTACATTCAATTTTAAATCTGAAATACTACCGGTGTTGAGAATCACATACTGAGCCAGGTTCACTTTTTCTTCGATAGACATTTGCGCAGCCAAACGCTCACTCGCTTGTCGCGCGTCGAGTTGATTACGCTCCATCAAACGACGCTTCTGCTCTGCGGGAGAAGCATACACCAGCACGACGGCATCGAATTCCCCTTGCAAATTTTTTTCAAACAACAACGGCACATCGTAAAATGCCAGCTCACAGCCTTGGCGCTCCAAATTCAAACGTTCTTTCGCTCGCCCTTCTTGTATTAAGGGGTGCAGAATCTGCTCGAGGCGCAAACGTTTCTTAGCATCGCTAAAAATGGCTTCAGCCAATTTTTTACGATGAAGTTCACCATTGGGTAGTAACACGGCTTCGCCAAATTCTTTGACCACTGCGCTGTGCCCAGACGTGCCAACCAGTGTAACTTCACGAGCCAAAATGTCGGCATCTACCACAGGTCGACCAAAGTCCCGTAGTATTTTAGCAACAGCACTCTTCCCTGTTGCAATACCGCCTGTTAAGCCGACCCATTTCATGTCTCAACTCGTCCAATGTCCAGAAGTCTAAATTCACCCGTTATCAATTAAGATCATTGTGCCCTAAACCGATAAAAAAACTAGGAGATTAGGTAACAAGTGTCACAAAACGTTGAGTATTTTGGCAAATATATTTTGCTCGAGAAACTCGCTACAGGCGGGATGGCCGAGGTGTGGCTGGCGCGTGCGCCGGGCGCGGGTGGTATTGGCAAATTTGTCGCCATTAAAAAAATTCTCCCGCAGTTCAGTGATAACCCTGAATTTATTCAAATGTTCAAAGACGAAGCTTCGATCGCGATGAATCTTTCGCATTCGAACATCGTGTCGATTTACGAATTCGGCCAAGAAAAAAGTCAACTATTTTTAGTTATGGATTACGTCGAAGGTCGCAACCTTCGCCAGATGCTAAACAAGATGAAAACCACCAGTCATAAATTTTCGTCCGATCAGATTATCTATGCGAGCAAAGAAGTGGCGGCCGGGCTTGACCACGCTCACCGCTCTTTGAGCAGCGTTACGGGTAAACCACTCAATATCACTCATCGTGATATGAGCCCACAAAATATTATGATCACTTTCGAGGGCGAAGTTAAAATTGTTGATTTTGGTATCGCGAAAGCCGAGTCGCAAATTGAAAACACCCGCACCGGTACACTCAAAGGCAAATTCGGTTACATGAGCCCTGAACAAGCTGAAGGCCAACCTACTGATTTACGTACTGACGTTTTCTCGCTCGGAATAGTATTGTGGGAGCTCTTGGCTTCAGACCGTCTCTTCATTGCGAATAATGAAATCAACACACTCAGAAAAATTCGCGAATGTAATATCCCGAGCCTATCGAAGATCAATCCCAACATTAACAGCGAACTCGAACGTATCGTGATGAAAGCGCTGACCCGTGACCGCAACCTGCGATATCAAACAGCGGCGGCTCTGCACCGTGATCTCAATCGATTTTTAAACCGTCAGTACCCCGATTTTTCACCTCACGATTTCTCAGTTTTTATAAAAACGCTTTATACCGATGAAATCCTTGATCTCAGAAAACGCTTGGTTGAATACGCAAAAATCCCTTTTCGTGCGCGCGGGGACTCACACGAGAGAAGTCAGGTATCGAGCCCTAACTTTGCGACCCCCGTCACCAATGTGCCACGATTAAAAAATAAAGAGCTAACAGTAACTGAAACAGAAACATTCACTGAGAGTGAGCAAAGCCGCACACCAAAAACTTCGACAACCGCCAATTTGCCAAGCGATTCAAGCCCGAGTATTGCCACTGCATCTGACATTGTGAATAACCCTGTATTTAACCAGAAGTCCTCGACCCACACTGATGCGTCTGAACATTCAATCAACCCCAATGCCACCAGCTTAAATTTACCTATTCTCGACGACAATTTTATCAAAGAGTCGCTTAAACAGCAGATTATCGTTACACCACGAGCACCGGCCGCAGGAGCGGGCGATGACATCGCAGTCGATTATGCCAATACGCAAGTTAAAAAAAGTCAACGAAATGTGTCTCGCAAAAAAGAGGAGAACAACAGTTCTTCTTTGAATCTGTTAGTTTTCATCACTTGCGCGGTGTTCACTTATTTTGGTGTATCGACATATTACCCGGCTCAAACTGCCGAATTTCAAAACATGATCGCCAAGTATGTGAACATGCCTTCGCTCAGCACGACGCCTGAAATGCCGCAACCAAGACCCAAAGGTGCGACGCCGGTGACAACACTGCCACAAAATCAACTCACTGCTGAACCGACACCGGCACAGAATACCAATTCAGCGTCTCCGACACCGACGCTAACTCCCAATGAACCCAGAATTACATTGCCTCCCCCTGATTTTCACTCAACTGTTCCGGTAGTCGTGAACAGCATCCCCTCAGGCGCCGATATTTATTTGAATGGGTTAGCCACCGGCAAATCGACTCCGAGCCGTGTCGAAATTCCAGCCGAAGGCACTTTTGAT
>JAYUVI010000090.1:0-4104 GCA_043754135.1 Bdellovibrionales bacterium
TTTTTCGGCAGATCACTCTCACCCACCACCTTGACGATTTGACCAAGCTCCTTTGACGAGGCCCGCCACATCTGACCACTGCCCGCAATAACTGATAGAGCAGAACCCGCTCTATCAGTTAAAGTTAACGGCTGATCGGTATAAAAATCCCGACCCACTACAAACTCATAGAAATCAATAGCATCGCCCACAACGGGCAGCGAACCTAAACCCATTTTTGCAAAAGTGTTCAACATATTTAAAATTCTTGCGACGTTAGCATCGGCAGCCCACAACGGCCTTGTGAGTCGAATTAGCTCCATCATAAATTCTGGAGATTCGTCATCGTCATGGATTGGGGAATATTTTCTATATTCTGTCAGTGCAGACTCAAGCTCTGACAAAATACCCAGACGAGCAGATACTTCTCGCAGACGAGCCATATAACTTAAAAACTCGTCTAAACTCAGCTTCTCATTAGCTTGAGCGTAAGTGTCGATTTGGTGGACTAGCTTTCTAAGTGATTCTTCAGCCGCAGGATCGTTTTTGCTAATTATTTTATTCTTAAGAAGATGACGGACTGCCTTCAAATATGAGTCTTCATTCAGCAATCCTGAATTTTTAATATTTTTAGAGCTTAAATACTCACGCATATGCTCGGCTCTTTGCGCGAGAGTTTTGTGCGATCCTTCTACCTCATTTATTTTTTCTAATAAACGCGGATCACCCAAAAGGCTAAGACGTGTGAATAAATCGGCATATGCATAAGGGTTGTATTTAAGTTTATTAGCGGTTTGCACAGCGAATTCATCGGCCTGTTCTTCATTTTTTTGATTAAACTGTGCCACCCTTAAATTTTCTAACTTCCCCCTTAACATGGGCGACATCTCAATGCCTGTCGTACCTTCAATCACGCCAAAGATTTTATCGAGGATTTCAGACTCTCTTCCACTGCGTGCTTCAGCCTCCACTCCATGTTTAAGTTGAAAATGCCCAACTTCATGGCTAATGAGAGCGACCAACTCAGCTTCATTTTCAATTGCGTAAAACATACCGCGAGAAATATAAATAGCTCGCGACTCGTAGCTCGCCATAGCTTGCACATCGGCAGTTTCAGCCACAACAACTTTGGGACATTTTTGATTATACTGTGTGCAAATTTTCTCCGAAATTGACTTTAGATAAGAGCTCAAAACTACATTTTTAAATTCATCGTACTCACTTAGACGAAAACGCTTTTCATTTTTGGTATCAAATTTTGGAGCATGAGAGCAGGCAAGTAAAAGGAGAGTTAAGGTAAAAAATAGACTGACTTTAAAAGTCTTCATCGCACATAATCCTTCTGAACTATTCACTTTATCAATCGCTACTAAACGTGGTTCTCTCGACTTCCAAAACGCCGGGCAGCCTTTTCAAATCGCTTATCACTTCGCTCAACTGTTTGGTGTCGCGCACGCCGATATCGAAAATGCTCACGGCGCGTAAGTCACGCGACGTGCGCGCCTGCACGTTGATAATGTTCACACCACGCGTAGAAAAAACTTCGCTCATATTTTTCAATAAACCTGATTTATCTTGGCTCAAAACTCGCAAACGCACTTGGCGCTCAGGCGCGGCATCTGAAGCACGACTACCCGTACTCCAAGCCACATCAATGGCACGAGCTTGATCTAGTTCAAACGCCTTTTCACAATCTGCGCGGTGAATGGTGATACCACGACCACGAGAAATAAAACCCAAAATCGGATCACCCGGAATAGGCAAACAACACTTCGCATAGCGGACGAGCACGTCATCCATGCCATCCACTTTAATTACTGAAGCGGCCTTACGCGTGCGGCTCACGGCCGACTTAAATGCCTTCGCCAAAAACGATTCATTTTCTTTCGGAGCCTCTGAGTTCTTATGCAAAATCTTTTCTGGCACGACTTCTTCAATAACCCGTTGCGGAGTAATTTTGCCATATCCCACGCGAATATAAAGATCATCAAGCGAAGCGCAGCCCTCTTCTTTAAGCAAAGCCTCATACTTAGGCCCTTCAAAATATTTCTGTAACGGGATACTCTCTTTACGAAAACTACGCTCAAGAATCTCGCGGCCCAGCTCTAAAGCACGCTTGCGCTGCTCCACTTTTACAAACGCGCGAATTTTCGACTTCGCCCGCGTCGTCACACAAATCTTCAACCAATCTTTCGAGGGCGTCTGTGTTTTTGATGTGATCACTTCGACGGTATCGCCATTACGCAACTTGTGTTTCAACGTCACAATGCGCCCGTTGATTCGCGCCGCCACAATACGATTGCCCACATCTGTGTGCACCGAGTAAGCAAAATCAATCGGCGTCGCACCTTCAGGCAACTCTTTCACGTCACCCTTAGGAGTAAAAACATAAAGCTCAGACTCAAAAAGATCAGTTTTAATATTTTCTAAAAATTCATCTGAGCTATTCACACCCTGATGCGCACTCACCAATTCACGCAGCCAATTAAATTTATCGACCGCGACTTTTTCAATGCCTTTGCCAGTGCCGCGGTTATCTTCTTTGTACTTCCAGTGAGCCGCGATACCCCACTCCGCGATCAAGTTCATTTCGTTTGTACGAATTTGAATCTCAATACGCTCGCCACCAGGGCCCACCACTGTCGTGTGCAAACTTTGATAGTTGTTGGTTTTTGGCATAGCGATGAAGTCTTTAAAGCGACCCGGAATCGGCTTAAACAATGAATGCACATGGCCTAAAACTTCATAGCATTCTGACACTGTGTTGACGACGAGGCGAAACGCCAACAAATCGAAAATCTGATCGTAATCGACATTTCGAAAATTCATTTTACGATAGACCGAGTACAAATGCTTCGAACGGCCTGAAACTTCTAATTTAAAATTCACTCGCGTTTTAAGTTCTCGCACCATAACATCGCGTACATTTTCAATGTACTTATCGCGCTCACTTTTTTTCTTTTGAATTTTCTGAGCGAGATCATAATATTGCTCAGGGTTTGAATAACGAAAACTCAAATCTTCGAGCTCAGTTTTTAAAGAGCTAATACCTAACCGGCCGGCGAGTGGCGCATAAATATCTAACGTTTCTTCAGCAATGCGTTTCTGTTTTTCAAAAGGTAAGTGTTTCAATGTGCGCATATTGTGCAAACGGTCAGACAACTTCACCAAAATCACGCGCACGTCTTTGCCCATGGCGATGATCATTTTGCGAATATTCTCGCCTTGCTTTTCATGGGTGTGTCGAAATTTCATTTGAGAAAGCTTAGTGACGCCATCGACAAGGTCGCGAATCACCACGCCGAAATCTTTCTCAATGTCTTCGAGACTGACTCGCGTATCTTCGACCACATCGTGCAAGAGCCCCGTCACAATACTCGGCACGTCCAAACGCAAATCGGTGAGAATGCCAGCGACCCCGATAGGGTGAATGATATAAGGCTCGCCACTGCGACGGAGCTGTCCGCCGTGAGCGTTATTGGCTAATTCATAGGCTTTTCTAATCAGGGTGAGGTCGGCGGAAGGGTTGGCCTGTTTAACTTTCTCTAAGAGATCATCAATCGTCTCTGGCGATTTCTCGCTGATCCCTTCATCAAATAATTTCGGCAAAGCCATGCGAACGACCCTCTAAAGTGCTGCTACGGCTTATCGGGTAACGTCGCGGTAAACTTTAAGTTTTGCTTAGTGATTCTCAGCGGTTAAGATCAGCTTCTACTTGCTTCTCGGGGCTGCCCTGGCTGGGGTCAGTATCCAGAATAATGTTACCTGCGGCGACTTCGCGTAAAGCCATAACAACGTATTTATTGTTCTTAGCATGCACAGTGGCGGCGACACCTTTTAAGAGCTGCTTTGCACGTTTTGAAACTAAAATTACCAAAGCAAATCGATTATTTAGACGCTCAAGACAATCTTCAACCGTAACTCGTGCCATGTTTCAACTCCATTTGTGCATTTCGTACCGTGAATGTGCGGTGCCGCAAGTTACCGATTATTCACGATTTCTTCAACCACTTTTTTGAATTGAGCATAGGACGTGTTGAAGTCTGAATTGACGATTTGCAGGTCAAAGGTCTTGGCGAGTGCGATCTCCGCCTGAGCGTTTTTCATGCGGGTTTCAAGATCGCG
>JAYUVI010000091.1:0-2674 GCA_043754135.1 Bdellovibrionales bacterium
GTATGTTTCGGTAATGCGACCGCCTTTGTAAGGCCAATTGTACGCCACCTCAAAACCCACTTTTTTATAAGCCTCAATTACGATGTCTTTGTAATCCGCACTACAGCTCACTCCATCGCGATCGCTGATCACGATTTGGGCACGGTGACCGCCAGGGTCGCGATGTTTTGCTGTACCTTTTGAAGGCATGCTGTGCCCATCCAGATGATACACTTGCTCGTGACCAGCTTTTTTAAAATCCGCAAACTGCCTCTCCACTTTTTCGTGAAACGGTTGAAAATATTTTTTCGTTAAAGTTTCGTGAAGCTCTCTCGCGATCGGCTGTTTGATAATGTACGCGCCACTTGTGGTTTGGCTCCAATGAAAACCAGTGGTGAAAAGTCCGGGCGGATTGGTGCTACCCTCTACTGAATCTTGATCAATGTCTTGCGGCACACGATTGAGGTCGACCACGTAGCGATGAGTGTCGGCTATAATCGCGGGTACCCCGAAAGTGTCGGCTGCAAGTTTATAGAATTGATCGACGTAGCGATCGGCATCGCACATCAACACCGATTCAACTAGACCTTTTAACCAGGTCGCTTCTGGCGCAACAATTTCACCAGCATGTGGGACAGTTATAAAAAAAGGAATTCTCATGTGCGGACCAGCCTTTGAAGATCAGTTAAATATATGGTTAACTATTTAATATGAAAACAAAAATTTACACGAAGGGCGGCGATACTGGACAAACTTCATTGTTCGGTGGCCCACGTGTGTCAAAGGCCAATCCGTTGCTCGATGGTTACGGCACGGTTGATGAGTTGAATGCGCATATGGGGCTAGCGATCGGTCATTTGCCCCCTAATGAAAACCATTTATCAGCGACTTTGCTTGAAATTCAGAATGATCTTTTTGTGGTGGGTAGTCACCTGGCCTGCGGTGACGATTCTTTTCGTGATAAATTGCCGCCACTTCGCGAGGCCCGCATTCTCGATTTGGAGAAAAAAATCGACCAGATGACTGACACTTTGCCTGAACTGAAGGAGTTTATTTTGCCTGGCGGGGCTTTATGCGCCTCACACCTACATGTTTGTCGCACGGTTTGCCGGCGTGCTGAGCGCGCGGTGATTGCGGCTTTTGCTAAGGCTAATGCTGGCGAAAACGGTGTTGTTGGCGGCCACACTGAAAAGGGCGCTAGCGGCAGCACCGATCGAGGCTCTAGCGGCAGCACGGATGCGAAGGGCGCTAATGACTTCGCAGATGGAAAAGAGCTTAACCATGCCAGCGAAGTGATCGTGAAATATCTTAATCGGCTAAGTGATTTTTTATTTGTGGCTGCACGCTTTGTGAATTTCAACGCGAAAGCTCACGAAACAAAATGGAAAAAACCTTGATATGGAGTTGTTGCGCGCCCGCGATATCGACAACGAAAGACTGGTGACTTATTTCGCGAAGATGAGTCTGCCGGGTGCCATTAAACTGCAGTTTCGGCGGATGTTTAATTTTTCCAATCAGTATCGCATTCAAACCGACGCGTTTATGACGAGTATCATGCAAAATGAGGAGAAGAAAATTGAAGCCATTGCTTCGATGCTCTTTCGCGAGGGTTTGATCGACGGCCAACGCGAGACCATTGGTTTTGCGGCCGATTTGCGCGTGTCGCCGACCCGTCAAGCCATTCTGAATTGGTCAGAGAGTTTTTTTCGCGTTTTCGATGCTGAAAAAGAGAAAAACAATTGCAAATATATGTTTTCGGTCGTGCCGCATGCTCAGCGCCAAGCTCATAATGCTTTTATTCGACCACGCAATATTCGCCGAGCTTTGCCCCGCTACCATTTGTTTCGCCGCTTTAAAATTGTGACGTTGCACGGTTTTTGGCCCTTTCACGATTTGCCATTGAGCGGAATTAAAATTCGCGCCGCCACGAAAGAAGATTTCTCGCCTTTGGCGCATTACATTTTGTCAAAGACCAAAGAGCGGCCTTTACGTTACTACGATTCGGTTGAGGGTTTTCGTCACAGCCTCGAGCGCTGGCATGATTTGGCTCTTGAAAATTTTCTGCTTGCATTTGATCGTTACAATAACATTATCGGTTGTACCGCCCCGTGGTCGGCACAGCGAGTGCAGCGCTTGGTGCCTTTGGAGTACGATGACAAAGCCCAGAATTTTCATGATTTATTGCGCGTACTTTCGTGGGCACGGTTAGCTCGCCCCATAGCAAATATCGGGCAAGAATTAGAATTTCGACACATGACTCATTTGTATGCCGACAACCCCGATATTTTTTATTCTCTACTGTACAATGCCTATCAACACGCCGGTCGCAAAGAATTTTTAATGTACACGCACTTCGATGGCGAATTGCTGTCGATGCCCCCGCGCTCGTTTATTTCGGCGGCTACTCCGTACGGTTTGTATTGTATTTTAGCAGCGCAAGATCAAATGCCAGAATTTTTAAAGCCGCGATCTTTGCAAGCGCCACCGATGTTTGAATCGGCGTTTATTTAGGGCCTGAATCCCCGATTGTTTGGGGGCTTCAATCTCGCACCGAAATAATGATGGTTTGGGTTTTTGAGCTCGGCCTCTAATTGATGAGGCTGATGTCTAGTGAGAATCCGCTTTTCAATTTCTTCGTCGGTCAAAATATTTTTGTAAGTCGATCGGTAAGTTTCGATCACAATCTGCGATAGAA
>JAYUVI010000092.1:0-4452 GCA_043754135.1 Bdellovibrionales bacterium
CGCGCAATGTTGCATCTATAGGATTTGTTATTTTAACTTCAACCTGATCAATGTAAGAATCACCCGCATGCGCGGTTAGTGAACAAAGCACGAGAACTGTTACTTTCAAAAAAATAAATTTTCGCATATCTCTATGTTCTCATTTATGAATCAAAAGTTTAGTGAACTATTTTCAACCTGTTCACCATGAAATTTCGTAACACCTGTTTCATTAAATAATGCCTGGGGCCAATTATTTATTGCGTCGCAATATTTCACGTAATACACATCGCCGCAATTGAATTTTGACGAAACAGAATTGTTTTAAAAAATTGTATTTAATGCACTGCATAAAAAACCAGTAGCGTGTGTGAGAAAAGAAAATGACGACAGAAGAAGTAGTTAAACCCACCTTCGAAAATTTGGAACCTGATGTTCTCAATTTTTTAGACTACCGCGAGTTTCTGTCGGCGTGGACGAAGTGGAAGAAAAGCAAGAATGCAAATTTTTCAGGAGCACTGTTCGCTAAGAAAGGCGGTTTCAGCTCACACACGCTACTCGGTATGGTGACCTCGAGTCGCCGCAACTTGGGCCTGTCTGGTTTAAGTAATTTTATAAAAGCCTTGGGCCTCACAGGTAAGCGTGGTCGCTACTTTGAAAAGTTGGTTTATTATAATCAAACTGATAATGCGCAAGAAAAAGAAACTCATTTTAAAGAGCTCGTACAACTCAATCAGCAGAACGATCAACAAACAGAACTGAAAACGATCAGCGACTTCGCAACATATTTGAGTGCTTGGTACTACGTGGCCGTTCGCGAACTTGTGAACCTGGCTGACTTTAACCCTGACCCACGTTGGATCGCTAAAAAACTCAAACACGTGATCACCGCGAAACAAGCTGAAAAAGCCTGGCAGACCCTGCTTGAACTTGAACTGATTCGTTTCGACGAACAGCTAAATAAATATGTGGTCGACAACGCCTTGCAAATTGACCCGCGAAAAGTCGATTTCGTGACGCGCAATTTTCATAAGCAATTTTTGGATCTCGCTCGTCGTAACATAGACGAAGACCCTGCGGGCACGCGCGGCCTGTCGACACTGACCATCGCGCTCACTGAAGATGAAATCGATTATGTGAAAGAACAATTCACAGATTTTAGACGAACTTTGCATATGCACTTAAATAAAAACCCTAAAGAGAAGACCTGTCTGATGGCCATCAGTACACAACTCGTGGTCTTGACTGAAAGAGCAAGTGTCGCCCCGATTTTGACCCCTAATCCAGAAGTTCAAAAAATTGAAATAGATGAAAAGGAGATACGATGAAACAGATTCTTAAGACATTGAATCGGATCATAACAGTCGTGACTGTTGTGGCCTTGTCGACAACCGCATTTGCTGCGCGTTCGCCACAACGAAAATATAACCCGAGTGGTAAGTCGGTTGAATTGCCATCGATGGCGAATTTTTCTATACAAAACCCCGAAGCTGAATACGAAGTGCAACCGATCACCGCTGAACAAATGGACGCTACCGTTCAAAAAGTTCTTATTGCTGGTGATGGCACCGATGTCAGCCACACTGGGCGTCGTAGCGCTTGGCAAAAGCATGTTGGCGGCGGTTGGCAAACATTCACGCAAACTACAGTCATAAGTGAGCAACGTATGTATGAGTGGGTTGATCGTGCCTCTTGGGTTTTGCGCCAAGCCGCTGGCGAAGCCATGGTCTTGTATCAAAGTGGCGGCAGTGACGAAAATAACTATGTGCAAGCCATTGGCGTCATTGTTGAAGCCTTCAGAGTTCTTTCAGGTTCTATGAAGCGCACGCAGTATTATATGGGCCCGATGACAAAGCTTTTGATCGACCGTGGTACACTGGTGACTTACGACTTGATTGAATTTAGCGATATTTTGAATGCAGATCGCTTCACTAAAGTCGGCGTACTTAATTTTCTCTTCGCTTTGATCGACACGATTTTGGCTACAGAGAAAAGCCACGGCTTTATGGGCTCGGCTGAGTTTGATAAAATGAAATTCCTTCAAGCGGCTTATGGTTATGGTCGCGATTTCTTTGATTGCGGTCGTCACGGTCACCGTTCTTGCGGTCAGTACGATGATATCGGTTATCAAGAACTATTTAAAGAGTTGGAATACCGCTTTGTGCGCTTGGCGAACGAAGAATTGCAAATCACTAATAAATTGATCGAAGTCCACGCTGAAAAGAATGGTCGTCACGGTCTTCAAGAACATATCTACGAATTGGGCCCTGCTGAGATTTACTTGATCGCGGCAGAACACTTCACCCAATGGGCGGCCATGGATGTGATGAACTCTCTGCATGGCGCGAAATACACTTGTGTAGGCGGTGCACTGACTCACTTGCATGAAGAATTGTATCGCTTCAACAAAGCGGGTGGATCTTCATTCGGTAATAACGTGCAGTACATGATGAGCTCCACTATGGATATCATCAGCACGCTGAAACGCGATGTACTTTCGAAAGACAGCTTTGATCAAGTGAAAAGAAAATACCGTCCCAGCTTCTTCGGCCAGTGCCGTTACTAAGGAGAACGAAAATGAAGTCGTATATAAAGATTTTTACAAGAATTTTAACAATGGTGGTGCTAGTGAGCACCACCGCCTCGGCGCGAACCGACAGTGGTGATCAGCGAGACATCGGTACTTTCAAACGCCACTGGCACAACTGGTGCGATGAGACAGTGACCATTATCGATTTGGGTATTCGCGATTTGAATAAAAGCCTCAATGCAAAAAAAGGCTGGACGAGCGATGCCATTAATATTCTAGAAAGCACTTTTGCTGAAATTAACCCGCCACCGTCAGACCTCTCATCTGAAATGTCTGACCTGGTGGCCACGTTGTGGGAGCTGAGTGGTTTATTAAAAGATGACATGCGCCAAAACGCAGAGCCATTTGTGCGTAGTCAATTGGTGAACATTTACGGTCAATTGCTTTTGAGTAATTTAGAATTTATCAAATCTGAAATTCAAAGAGGCGATCACTTTTTTATCCCACTTTTACCGATGAACCCGTGGATGCCGATTGAGAGTTATCAAGGCGAGCTGATCCGCAATGAAGGTCGTTATCTTGATTTTTACGCCCGTACTTTGAGCTATTTGAACACTCAGCTTGTTGTTCTTGACGTAGACGATGATGGCGAAATCATTGTGAGCCCTAAGATGACCCCGCGTGCTTATTTGATAGCCGCTAAAACGATGGCTGAATTTGTGGCGCCGGCAGTCCGTTCGAACATGAATGGTTCACTTTTTTGGTGCGTACTGAATCGTCTTGAAATGTTCATGGAGAGATCAGTACAAGACTACATGGATAAAACCAACTCAGGCGATAAAGATCGCGATTTAGTTCTTGAGAACGACTTGGTGAATGACACATATGAAGAAATCCAAGCTGTAATTAATCGTCGATCTGAGTGTCACGTTAACCGCGGCTATAGACATTAAGAATTGTTGAAGGAGCATTTATGAAAAAGATTTTACTGATATTGATGATGATGGGTGCGACGCTAGCGCAAGCTGCTGACTACGCAGGTGAGGCGACCGATTCAATTGGTTACTCTTCAAACGGCGTTCATGTTTTTGTGAGACGCGTTTTTTCAGGCACGGGTGACGTCAACTACATCGGCCTTATTTTGACAAAATTTCAAAACCAACGCCTTTCGGGTTCAGTTTACAAACTCGCTTTTCTCGATGGCAAATGGAAGTGGTACCCCTACTCGGTACGACGCCTTTCAGAGTCTATAATTTTACCGATTGTGGATGACAACCCCGCCTATTTTCAAACAGGCTCAGACCCGCAGTTTATTCAGCTGACAGCGACACCTTATGGCGACCGTAAGCTGAAGTGTTTGCGTCAGATCAATGCCAAACGTGATAATAGCGTTCGTTGGTTGGCCCTTAATCAAATGCCGGGTCAGTTTGTCCGTCATAGTCGCTATGACAAATACTATGATGTCAGCACCAGCGGTTATGATTGGACAGTCGTGCCTTACATGAGCTACCGCACGCAAGATGAGACGAGAACGTGGGACCGTGCGCGCTTCAAAGAAACTTTTACTATTGAAGAAAACGTATCGGGCTTGGGCTTATTGAATTTCAATTCTGTGACAATGCGTGGAACAGATGATCTTCGTAACGACGTCGATGCGTTCTTCGCATTAGTGACTTCTAAGAATTTTCGTCACTCGGGCACGAAGGGTATTCTGGTTATGACAAAAGACGGCGATCAACGTCGCGGCTTTAGTTGTGAAAACCCAGTTTATACTTTTGACTCCCGTCAAGCCGGCCAAGAGCGCCATTAATTTTAAGGAGAATACTGTGAAAAAATTGATTTTAACTTTTGTATTGATTGCGAATACTCAGGCGTTTGCGGACAGCAATCCACTCAATGCCACTATGTTGGGTGTAGATAACGTCGGTGTGACCGATGCTGAA
>JAYUVI010000093.1:0-2613 GCA_043754135.1 Bdellovibrionales bacterium
TTTTGACTCCGGCTTGTAAAACGAAAGGCACCATGTTGTTAAAGTATTTTCGGCAGGCATTTTTCAATGAATGCAATACTTCAGGCACAACCGTGCAGACTGCGATTTTTGTGATGCAATCGTAATCGACATCGTTCTCGCGTAAAACAGAGCGTAAGAAAACTCCAATTTCATCGGAGCTTGAAGCACTTTTTGAAGAGCGGCGAAAATTAAAAAGCAGTTTATCTTTATCAAAAACACCGCCATAAATTTGGCTGTTGCCGATATCAAGACATAAGATCATGTTTCGCCTCCGCTCTGTTTGCGGCAGCTAAAATTTTGTCTAAAGCCATCGCGAGCTCCTCCACACTTTGAATAGACATTGGCGAACCACGATGACTGAAAAGCACAAAGGGGTGCAGGTTTTTTTCAATACTTATTTCGTTGAGATCGTTAAGTACCACGTAATCGACTCCAGTGGAGTGCAAAAGCTTGAGCGCCGCAGTTTGGCGCTCGACCTTACTGAGAGTTTTAGTGAGTTTAAATGCGAACACCTGCACATTGCTATTTTTCGATGAAGCCTTGAGGGTATTTACGATTTTAGCGTTCGTTTTGAGTTTTAAAATAATGGATTCGTCAGAAGAGAGTTTCAAATCTTGTGAGGGGGTGAGTTCTCTCGCGCCCATCACAATACGATCAACACTGAAATCACTCACCGCCGCTAAGTGCAACACGGCATCAAAAAATTTTGTATTGAGCAGACTATAAACTTTGGTCGCGAGATCTTGATAGGTGGTAAATGTTTGAAACTGGTGAACAGTTGATGGCTTGAGAGCTTGGGCTCCAGCGAGGGCGTAAACCTCATGACCCTGCTTAGTGAGCCAATTGATCAATTCATTCCCAGTTCGACCGGTGCTAAAATTCGTAATGGAGCGCACGCCGTCAATAGATTCTTGAGTGCCGCCATAAGTGACAAGTAACCGTTTGGGTTTCGCTGTTGTTTTAGGCTGACGAGTGACGGTAGTCTCAGAAGTTTTTCGATTGAGCTGTTTCTCAATAACTCGCAAAATTTCTTCGGGCTCAGCCATTTTGCCGAGACCGTCTTCGCCGCATGCGAGAATACCGCTTTGCGGTTCGATCACTTGAGCTCCCCAGGTGCGAATCAGCTCGAGGTTTTTTTGTACGGATGGGTGACTGTACATAGTTGCATTCATGGCCGGTGCAACAAGTAAAGGCTTAGACTGTTCATAAGCCAGGTAGATTGTGGATAACAGATCGTCAGAAGCACCCAGAGCGAATTTGTTAATGTGACTGGCACTAAGTGGAGCTACGACAAACACATCGGCCCAACGAGCAAGGGATATGTGATCCATCATGTGCCCGCGTGTAAAGTTATCGCTTAAAACTGGGCGGTGGCTCAGGCCTTCAAGAGTGGCTTCGCCAATAAAGTTCAATGCTGAACTGGTCGCCACCACTTGCACTTCGTGACCGATTTTCGTTAGCTGCGAAATAACATGAGCCGTTTTATAACATGCGATCGAGCCCGTGAGCCCGATTAAAATTTTAGATCTCATTTCAAAACCTCTCGGTTAATTTCAATATTGTCTATCAATCTCACATTTTCAATTGAGGCGGCGACAAAGCGGCGACCCCAATGATCTTCAACGTAGTCGACGATAAAATTTTCTTTCTCGAGAGTGTCACGAATTAGATCGATCGCCTGGTGATCTGCGCTCGCGACTTCACTCAGTACCCTCTGTTCGAGCGTAACACTTTCGCGCAGTAATTTATAAATAAGCGCCGCCCGCTCGCGAGCCTGACGGGATAAACGTTCATTGCGCGAGCTCATGGCTAAACCAGAAGGCTCGCGCACAATTAGGCATGGAATGATTTCAGTTTGTAAAAAGAAGTTTTCAGCCATCTCACGAACAAGCAAATATTGTTGATAATCCTTTTCCCCCATGTAGCAGCGGTCTGCTTGCGCAATTTGCAAAAGCTTCATCACCACGGTTAAAACACCATCAAAATGACCAGGGCGATAAGCACCACAGAGAATTTTTGATTTTTGATTCTCAGTGACTTGGTAGCGGTACTGGTCGGCGTACATCTCATTGGCGTCGGGCACGAACACACCTATGTTTGAATTCGCGGAGAGCGTGGCCAACCCTTTGATGTCACCTTTCAAGTCACGCGGGTACAGTTTTAAATCTTCTTTGTTATTAAATTGGGTAGGGTTAACAAAAATGCTCACCAGCACAAAGTCGTTTTCAGCGAGTGCGCGGCGTACGAGGGTGTGGTGGCCGGCGTGTAAAGCCCCCATGGTGGGGACAAAACCGATTTTCTTTCTTTCCGCTTTTAAATCGTGCGAAAACTGACGCCAGCCCGCAGCCGAATTAAAAATCGGCAGCAATGGTTGGTCATTATCTCTATTTAAAATTTCGAAATCGTTCATCGCTAAACCTTTATAAAATTTTTCATGCTAGATTTTAGATCTATGCCTACTCAAAACTTTCTTTCTCTGCAGGAAAATTTTTCGATTTCACATCTGCCGAGTACTTATTCAAGGCCTCACTAATGAGCTGCGCTCCAGTCAAATACTCACGTACAAATTTAGGTTTAAAATCTTGATTCATG
>JAYUVI010000094.1:0-7548 GCA_043754135.1 Bdellovibrionales bacterium
GGTTTGCACTCGATGTACGACGAGAACGGCAAACTTTCAGGCAGCCTAGCAAACGCGATTATCAATTCACAAGTCGAAGAAGACAGTTTTCTCAATCGCCTTTTGAAGTTGAAAAAAGAAATCGGTGTTGGCGGTCTTAAAGAGATCGGCCTTGATGTGAGCCAATACCTCACTGAAGACGACAAACTCAAGCCCGAATACTTCAATGTTTATTTTTATCTCGTCGCCAGTTTATTTAAAGGCAAAATTAATACCGAAGCTGCGGGCAATGTATGGGAGACCTCTTCAGACCGCGACAAAGAAACCCTGCTGCTGAATAGCATTGAAGCTTATATTCGTATCAACGTACTTTCGACTGCACTTGAAACACAATCGCGTTTGAACGCATATTTTAAACAAGACAAATACGTGACAGCGAACGTGTCTGGTAAAGAGTCACTCCTGGAAGATGTTTTTCATGAGGCCGAGAGTCTTCACCTATTATGGAAGAAAACGACTAAAGGAGTAACCGACTTAGTCGCTCTCGCAAAAACGTTTTCACAAAAATACGATGTCGAAGACGAAAATTCGCAGATGAACAAAATAGACAAAATGTTCAGCTCGTTATCAAAGAACATTGGTTTACTTTCAGCTTACCCCAACCAAATGATGTTAATGTACCTCGTAACCAAAGACACCAACCTCAACACTTTGATTGCGCTCGAGATCACCCAGCACCAAGATATGTTCCATAGCTTTCTTTCGTTATATGAAATGGGCCGCAACAAATCAGTACCGAGAAGATTTTTTGAAGACGGTGTCTTCTTACCTTGGTTTGAATTCACTAACGGTCATTACCTCGGCGCCGAAGATCAGTTTCGCATGAAACTGACCAAGTGGGATATGCTCTACGCTCACATCTACGGTGCCGCCACGAAATTGTTCACTCCTGCGCCTTTTACCTCAGCTAACGATGCTCGTTACGCCCGTGATGTTTTTAGTTTTGCTGATTATTTTATCAGCACATTATTGATCGTGGAGGCTAAAGGTCTCAACACGAGCATGTCAGATATGCTTAAAATCATGACAAGCAACAAATACGTCGAGTTTTCTACTATGTGCTATCGCTTACGCAACACTCAAGCACAATGGCAAAATGGCGATCTCAAAGTATTGGCCAAATCACCTCAGTACCCGTTATACGACGAGCATTCATTCCCGTTACTGCCCTATTCGGTTCTGATTGGCCAAGAGTCTGAAAGCAGTCACGCGACTGGGCCACTGCAAGAAAATTCACCGGTTTATGTGGCGTCGAAGCTTATGCCAGATCAACAATCTTTCAGAGCACAAGGCTTTGAAAAGCAAATGGGCAATGCCGTTAGCCGAGTATCTGTTTGGAATAAAAAACAAATCACGTACTTTAAAGCGTGGCTCGCGTTTATGGAGAAATTTTATCTCGCGGCTTCGCCTGAAGAAGCGGCTTCAATTAAAGTGCAGGTTGATAAAATAGACAGTCGCATAAAAGCTTATGAGTATTTGCAGCGAGTCGCACTTACGCGCGCGAAAGTTATTTATGACGAAGTCGGCGCTTGTTTAAACACCGTGGCCCAGTACGAAGCTCTTGTCCGCAATAAAATTATTACCGATGAAGTGGCGCACCTTGGGGGTTTGTGGGACTCATTTCATGCCAACGAGGACGCTCCTCAGCCTGATATGAGTTGGTACAATTCCATCTTGAGCGATGTGAAATTCGCCAAGAAAGATGACTTTGCCCTCGATGTAAATTCAAAAACATTTAAGATAAGCAAAATCGGTGCGCTTTTAAACCTTCGCCAGCACGTCATGCAGACGACTGGTGGAACTATGATTATCCCGAGCGGATATGAGGCCAGCCCGGAGTATACGAAAGCCCTTGGGCAATCGAAAACCCTCAATTTTACATTGAGCCGTGAGTCCTTTCAAAAAGTGGGCACCTCTTACCAGTTCGGAGATGATTCTACGATCACATCATGGTCAGCCAACCAAATTTATAAGATGAACTACGTTTATTACAGCTACAATCTGTTTAATATTGGCCCGGTGGATTACTTGGCAGGCCCGGCTGACAAATGTTCACTCGACGTCATTTTATCGAATGCGATTTTGTCTGCTAATAGTGGTTGTGAGCCCGTCAATGGTTACTTAGTCAAGCCTGAGCAGGTGATTGAGGACACCATTCAATATGCGCGCTCGTTTGATATCAGCCCTAAAGCCTATGAGACGACTTATAAGTATACGGGCCGTACAACCGTCGAAAAAGATCTGAAGAAATTTAACGACATGTTTATTTCAGTAAAATCAGCTGATACTCACCTCAATATTTTGTCGAAAATATACAAAGAAATCATTCAAGCCGTTAACGATTATAAAAAAGATGATGCCGGCGCTTGGGGCGACTACCCATTCACCGAGGCAGTTAATTTACAAGACACCACCAAAATTTCGGACCTGCTTATTTTTACTAAAGATGATGATTCGTACCTAGGTATTTTAAAAGATCTTTATCGCCCACTGGTCTCACAATTCGTTAAACCTGTTCTAGACTTTGAATGTGCAATCGGTAAGCGCGCCGCTCAAGATTACGCTCGCGGTGCCTTTGAGATCACCTATGAGCGCGGCGCCGCCATCACCAAGGCTATGCATTTTGACCCGAAGACTAATCGCTCCGTTTACGCTGACGAAGACACTATTCAAGCTCACGATCAATACCGCCAAGATATGTTTGGGCGCTTCAGCGCATTCTACAATACCGGCGTATCGGCTGAGTCTAAACTTCTGACGATAGACGATTTCAAAAGTCCATACGAGAAATGCTATAAAGAAGCCGGTGGCCAGTAATGCTCTCTGGTTCTGCTCGGTCTTTTTCACAATCACGGTTTTCTCCGCAGTTTTCTTCAAAATCCTCAGCACGATCTTTTTCAAGATGGTTTTTAACGACGGCCCTATTCTTTTTCTCGGCGTTTAACATAGCGTGGTTAGCCCCAATACCAGTGGTAGAAACGCCACCCAATCCGGCAGGCATGCAGGTGAAAATGCTAAAGAATAAAAAAACCGCGAAGAAAAAAAAGCTGCAACAATTAGTAAATAAAAAACGCCCTTCCACGGCGCCCATAAATAACCGTTCACCCATCGCCAAGAAAAGAGTACCGCACGTACCGCGATTTCAAAACAAGACTCAACTGGCCCGCAAAAACTCGGCCCCACCTCGCCAAAACACACCACCAACTCGTCAGCAATATCAATTGCCAGAAAACAATTCGACGGCTCAGACATCTCTCTCACCGACCTACGCAAATTATGAGTCGAGATCTTCTTTTCGCAATGAAGACCTCAACCCACAGCAATCACCCTACGAGTTTACCGTCGCTCTCGGATACATTTACAAAGCTGACTATGCTGAAGAGAGTGAGCGCCTAGGCAAAAACCATTGGGATTTTGCTAGTGAATTTGCTTACAATAGAACCTTGTCGGTTTTACTCGCTGGTGGTTTTGATTACATCACGGTTGGTAACACCATCACCGAAGATCGACTCGGCAACACGTACACTATGAGCGACACCACACTCGGCGGCAGTTGGCGAACACTTATTTTCGGTCACAAGTTTAAGTTTTCAGCTGAAAACGCTTTTCCCACCTCAGAAGAAAGCCAGTTTGAGGGCGTGCAATCTGTTTTCACTCTTGAAGTCGCTACACCGCTTTTTGAGTACGAAGATATTTATATGCTGAGAAACCGCTTGGCCTATAGTTATGTCGGCAATCAATATGAATACTCGCCTTCAACTCAGCAACTCAATAATGATCACCTTTTTGGTTATTCAATCGTAAATGACGTGGCCATTTTTAAATTTTGGCATCTGGGTCTGAATTTTGATGTGCGGAACGCTCACATTATTAATGGCAACTGGAGTCTCAAAGCGGCTAACTCATATTGGACAAGCTTGGAGTGGAAGTACTTTTCAGCCGGCATTAAATACACCAGCGCCGACTTTCGCAACCCCCGCGACCGCGACGACAATTTATGGTTTCAGGATCGGCAACGTCGCATTATTATGTTCTCACTGGGCGCGAGTTACACATTTTAGTGAGCTCACTGATCAAGTTTTAGTCAGTGCCAAAGAGGCCATATAATCTTTTCAAGACAGCTATTCATCCCCACCCCATCTGTATATATTTGCGGTAGTTTTTAACAGGAAGGTTAGACATGTCTTACTTTTTCTTTGTTGTCTTAAGTTTGTGGGTTGCAGTTTCGCACGCCTACACCACGTCAATCACTGATTCTCCATACTCAAAGGGCGTAACGGCTTACCCTGCAGGTCGAAAAGGTTTACCGAACGACATGACCCTAACTGTTATTGAAGGACGTGATGGCAAAATATTTGCCCACCACAACCCGAGAATAAAATATCTCACCCGCGAAGACTACAAACGAAGCCCGTGGAATGCGATGGGCTACCTACGAGTTAAAGATTGTCCCGATGTTTGTTTAGAGGGCCATAACGGCACAGGTGTTGTAATAGAAAATCGCAGAGTGATTCTCACCACGGCTCACGGAGTGAGTTGGACCACAACTCGGCAGGACACTATCGAGGGTCAAGCTGTAGAAGACTTTGAAGATCAAGACTTCCACGAAGTGAGCGTTGACATGGTTTCTTACCTCGCCAATGTGAGAGATGAATACATTGACGGAGAAATGTATTCAGGACCTTACGAGGCTGAGCAGATCATACGTGGCCCGTGGGTAAAGACTAAAAACCCAGATGATGATTGGGCCATCGTCGTCTTAAGACATCCCGTGCCTGAATATATTGAACCTTTGAAAGTCATGAATGCAACGGTTCAAGATATTGTCGACAAATACTCAGGCCGCATATCTATCGCTGGCTTTTCAGGGTTGGCGTGGCATTCACTTGCAGTCATTGCGAGTGTACTCACCACGGCCCATCGGCCTGATGCAGCCGAACTCATAAGACTAAATGTAAAAGGTGAGGCCCGCTCAACAGTTTTAGTCGATGCTGACTCAGAGTCTGGCTTCTCGGGTGGACCACTTATGGCCCAAACCGAAAATGAAGAACTACGTGTTGTCGGTCTAGTTACCGAGGGCCAATCACCCGCTCACCTTACTTTAAGTTTGGCGAGTTCGCGTTTCTATGAAGCCCTACAAAATGTATTGAAAAATTTAGAACCGACAAGCCTAGAACCGTAAATCAGAAAAATTCTTCTAATTTTTTTTATGATTAAGGCTGTTCAGAAGCGATTTCGCGAATGGCCGATACAATCTCATGATACTGCGGCACCGACGAGTCCTCGTAATTGGGATGCAAGCCTACACCCGGCACATGCTTGCCAGCCAACACACGCGGGCGCGCATACAAGTCATAGAACATCTCATTGGTTGCACGGTAGGCCAAATGCTCGCCAAAATTAGTGACGTCTGTGTCTTCATTCACAAATAAAGCGCGCTTAGTTTTCAAAATCGATTTCTTAATGGCCTGCCAATCGTATGGGTAAAGCGAGCGTAAATCGATAACTTCAACACTCACACCTTCAGCCGCTAATTCATCAGCCGCCTTCACACACATCAAAAGCGTACGACCATAGCTCACCACAGTCACCGCATCGCCGGTGCGACAAATTTTGGCCGGGCCAATGGGCACGCGAAAGCCGGGGTCGACATCGGGCCATTTAGGCTTCCATTTAGAACGATCACCCAACGGCGCATCGATCATCGATTTTAACTCGCGTTCATCTGTAGGCTCACCAGGTATTAACTCTTCGCCGCGCACACGCAGTAAAGCTTTTGGTTGCAAAAACATGACAGGGTTCGGGTCTTCGATTGCGGATAACAATAACCCATAAGCATCGAGCGGAGTCGACGGCATCACGACCTTCCACCCAGTCAATCGTGTGGCCCAAGCATCAAAGCTGTGTGAATGGTAAATCGAACCACGAATACCGGCTCCCACAGGCGCCATCAACACAAGCGGCATATTGTAGTTACCGTGACTCACCCACAAAGTGTTGCCGGCAATTTTTAATAAATCGATAGTATTGAAAATATAATCGCAAAACTGAATCTCAGCGACGCAACGATCGCCAGTCATGGCAATGCCCATCGCGCAACCAACAATACCGCGCTCATCGAGAGGCGCATTCCAAGTCGTCTTCAAGCCTTGCGTAGCCGTGAAAACACCACCGAGCGGAGCGCCCACGTCTTGACCAAAAATATCTTTCAAATCTAGGTGTGTTTCAGCGACATGAAGAGCCATCCGAATGGCCTGAACCATACTGGCCATTAAAATTTCCTCCAGTCGGCGTTCTCGCTGCCCTGGTAAATATGCTTCCAAATATCTTCTGGTTGGGGCACAGGTTCACCGCGCACTTGCTCTTGCACCTCTCGGCCCTCAAGCTCGTAACGTTCAAAAATCTCTTTGATTTCGGCTTCAGTGATCACACCCACATGCAAAAGCTTTTGCGAAAAAGTGTGAAGGCAATCTTCTTCAGGAATCAAGTTCGCGCCCGATGCCGATGAATGCCCATACAAGCGCGACACTTGCGCCTCGAGCACAACGGGCTGCCCAGTCTTGCGGATGTAAGCCATCTCTTCAGTCAGACGAACGTAACTTTCAATAGGGTCATTGGCGTTGATGATCGCCGTGCGCATTTTAAACGCCTTACCACGATCGGCCACAGAGTCTTCACCGTGTTGACCATCATACGAAGTCGAAATACCCCAACGGTTATTTTGCACGGTGATCAGCATCGGCAGCTCTTGCCCGCGGCGCGAAGCCCAGACTAAACACGAGGCAAAATCACCTTCAGCACTACCCGCATCACCACCAGTGATGATCGTGATGCCCTTGGCCTTCTCACGGCGCTGTGCCCATGCTGTACCAATGGCCATCGAGTACTGCACTTCAATAGGAGATGAAACCGGCACAACATTCCACTCCGGATAACAAAAGTGATTGGAAAAATTCTTTCCACCTGTCGAAGTGTCGGTGGCCCGATTCATCATAATGCGGATTGAATCAATCATGGGCATGCCCATGGCGATCAACGTCGGTGAACAACGATAGTGAAGGTGCAAGTAATCGTGGTTGTGGCCACGGCCCTTATTCACAAGTAACCCAAGTGGCACGCCCCAAGCTTCTTCGCCGGGTCCACCGATCCAAAAATACGATTCACCTGTACGATAAATTTTAATCAGACGCTCTTCGAGCACCCGTGATTTGATCATCAGATCGAGCATGCGAAGGCATAACTCTTTCGGCAAAGCTAAACCCTTACTGCGCTGTTTAGCTTTGGATGTAGCTTTAGCTTTTTTTGTACCTGACATGTATCCCACTCTTAGTTCTTAGATGTGGGATTTACCTGACTCGTCGAATTTTTGCTAGCCTCTTTTGCGCCCAATTTAATACTTTTACCAGCACCCTCGAGTACCGCCAACTGAGCCGCAATATTCAGTGCCTCTTGTATGTCGGCGCGCTTCATATAGCGCTCTTTGCGAGCCACTTTACTCTGTTCATAGGT
>JAYUVI010000095.1:0-9088 GCA_043754135.1 Bdellovibrionales bacterium
CTAATGGCTCGTTCATTATCAACGGCACTGAGCGCGTTGTAGTGAGCCAGTTGCACCGTTCACCGGGCGTGTTTTTTGACCACGATAAAGGTAAAAACAACGCCAACGGTAAATTTATTTATTCAGCCCGCGTGATCCCTTATCGCGGTTCGTGGCTTGATTTTGAATTTGATCAAAAAGATTTGATTTATGTGCGTATTGATAGACGCCGTAAATTTCCAGTGACAATTTTACTGAAAGCTCTCGGTTATACCAGTGAAGAACTGCTTAAATTTTTCTATCACATTGATATCGTTCGTGCCGGCAAAAACGAAACTTTCTTGCGCGACTTAGATATCGAGAAGATGTCGGGTCAACGGGCGATTTCTGATATTGACGACCCTAAAACTGGCGAAAATATCGTTAAAGCCGGTCGTCGTATTACTCGGGCGGTAGTGAAGCGCGTACAGTCAGCGGGCATTTCAGAGCTTGCGATAACAAAACAAGACCTTGAGGGCAAAGTTTTGGCCGCGCCATTGATTGATGAAACCACAGGCGAAATTATTGCCGACGCAAACTCAGAAATCACAGTAGACGTTATCAATGCAGCCGCTGCCGCGAACATTAAAGAATTTAAATTGATTTTCTTTGATGGTTTGTCAGTAGGCCCATACCTACGCAACACTTTGTTGGTCGATAAAGTGTCGACTAAAGAGGAGTCCTTGCTCGAAATTTACAAACGTTTGCGCCCAGGTGAGCCGCCGACTGAAGAAGCGGCGACTAACTTTTTTGGCCGTTTGTTTTTCGATCCCGAAACTTATGATTTGAGTGAAGTGGGTCGTTTGAAAATTAACCATCGCTTTTCAATCCCTTTTGAAGAGTGCCCGGTTTCACATCGCACGCTCACGCAAAAAGATATTTTGTTGGTTGTAAAAACTTTGATCGATTTGAAAAACGGTCAAGGCAAGACCGATGACATCGATCACTTGGGTAACCGTCGTGTTCGTTCGGTGGGTGAACTTCTTGAAAACCAATACCGTATTGGTCTCGTTCGTATGGAGCGCGCGATTCGCGAACGTATGAGTTTGCAAGATGTTGAAACTATGATGCCGCACGATTTAGTGAACGCGAAACCGGTGAACGCTGTTGTAAAAGAATTTTTCGGTTCGAGCCAATTGTCGCAGTTTATGGATCAAACTAATCCCCTTTCTGAGATCACTCACAAACGTCGTTTGTCAGCTCTTGGCCCTGGCGGTTTGACACGTGATCGCGCGGGGTTCGAAGTTCGCGACGTTCACCCGACGCATTACGGTCGTATTTGCCCGATTGAAACGCCAGAAGGACCAAATATTGGTTTGATCGCCTCTTTGGCTACATACGCGCGCATCAACCATTACGGGTTTATCGAAACTCCGTATCGCAGTGTTGAAGGCGGTAAAGTCGGCAAAGATATTTTGTATATGTCAGCTCTTGAAGAGCAAGGTCACTATATTGCGCAAGCAGGCCGTGGCGTAAAAGATGATAAAATCCAAAACGCCACCACCACAGTACGTAAAGATGGTGAATATGAAAGCGTTGAAAAAGACAAAGTGACGTTGATGGACGTTTCGCCCAGTCAGCTCGTGTCGATTGCCGCTTCGTTGATTCCATTCCTCGAGCATGATGATGCGAACCGCGCGCTCATGGGTTCAAACATGCAACGTCAAGCTGTGCCGGTCATTCGTCCGCGTTCGCCTCTAGTTGGTACAGGCGTTGAGCGTCTTGTGGCGCGCGACTCGGGCACAAGCGTGGTTTGTCGCAACGATGGTATCGTGGAACAAGTTGATGCTGAACGTATCGTGGTTCGTCGTGTAGGTAAGGGCGGTAAGTTAGGTGCGAACGTTGATATTTACAATTTGACGAAATATCAGCGCACAAACCAAAACACCTGCTTTAACCAGCGTCCTATTGTGAATGTGAACGATAAAGTTGCTAAAGGCGATGTCATCGCTGACGGACCTTCGACTGAGTTGGGTGAATTGGCTCTCGGTCAAAACATCCTCGTCGCGTTCACACCTTGGATGGGCTACAACTACGAAGATTCTATTTTGATTTCTGAGCGTTTATTAAAAGACGATGTTTACACTTCAATTCACATTGAAGAATTTGAGTGTATGGCGCGTGACACGAAACTCGGTAAAGAAGAGATCACTCGTGATATCGCGAACGTGGGCGAAGACGCTCTCGGCGATCTCGATTCGAGCGGTATTATTCGCATCGGCGCTGAGGTCGGTCCGGGTGATATTCTTGTTGGTAAAGTAACACCTAAAGGTGAAACGCAATTGTCACCTGAAGAGAAATTGTTGCGCGCGATCTTTGGTGAAAAAGCCGGCGATGTTCGTGACACCTCATTACGTGTACCATCAGGCGTATATGGCACTGTCATCGACGCCCAAGTTTACAGTCGTGATGGCGCTGCGAAAGATGAACGTCTACAAATCATCATTGAGCAGAAACGTGCGAAGTTAGAAAAAGACATGAACGTTGAACAAAACGTTATTCGCAACAACGCTCTCGATAAACTCAAAGAAATTCTCGTTGGCAAAAAGACCAACGGTGTTCTTTTGAGCGAAGATGGTTCTGAAAAATTGTTATCGAAAGATCAAAACATCAATGTTGAAGATCTTGAATCTATTCCGTTTGAACTTTTGAGCTACGTGCCGCTTGAGCAAGAGCTTGAATTTCAAGTGACGAAAATTATGGACGCTGCTCGTAACCAATTGGACGCAGTGAAAATGGTTTTCAACGAGAAGATTGATCGCCTAACTAAAGGTGATGATCTACCTCCGGGCGTGATCAAGATGGTGAAAGTGTACGTTGCGATTAAGCGTAAACTTCAAGTCGGTGATAAATTTGCCGGCCGTCACGGTAACAAGGGCGTAATTTCACGCGTGTTGCCTGAAGAAGATATGCCTTACTTGGCAGATGGTACACCCGTAGACATGGTTCTGAACCCACTCGGCGTTCCGTCACGTATGAATATCGGTCAGGTTCTTGAGATTCACTTGGGTTGGGCCGCACTCGGTTTAGGTCAAAAGATCGATCGTATGTTGAAAAACTTTAAAGAAGATGAAGCTCGAAAAGTATTGAAAGATATTTTTGACGAAGCTGAAACCAAAGAGATCATTGAATCAGCTGATACTGACTCTATTAGAAAAATGTTAACCCGTATGAGAGAGGGCGTTCACGTCGCCACACCAGTATTCGATGGTGCTTTAGAAACCGACGTGAAAGGTCTTCTAAGCAAAGCTGAATTGCCGCTTTCTGGTCAGACCATTCTTTTTGATGGTCGCTCGGGTGAACCATTCCAAAACACAGTGACTGTGGGAATCATGTACATGTTGAAACTCCATCACTTGGTTGAGGAAAAGATTCACGCTCGTTCGATTGGTCCGTACTCGCTAGTTTCGCAACAACCTTTGGGTGGTAAAGCTCAATTCGGAGGTCAGCGACTCGGAGAGATGGAAGTTTGGGCGATCGAAGCTTATGGCGCGGCTTATTCATTGCAAGAGTTCTTGACCGTTAAGTCTGATGACGTTGCTGGTCGTACGCGTATGTATGAAAGTATCGTGAAAGGCGAAAACGTTCTTGAACCGGGATTGCCAGAATCATTCAACGTTTTAGTGAAAGAGCTGCAAAGCTTGGCGCTGAATATTGAGTTGGTTGAGTCTGATATTTTAACTGAGAAACCACAAGAGGCTCAGCCTCCGGTTGCGCAGTAATCATCTATAATAGGGAGATGTTGAAGTGAAAGATCTACTGAATTTTTTTGATAAACCGAAAGATCCACTATCGTTTCATGCGGTCAGAATTTCTCTGGCCTCTAACGAAATGATTCGTGAATGGTCACACGGTGAAGTGAAAAAGCCTGAGACGATCAACTACAGAACGTTCAAGCCTGAGCGCGATGGTTTGTTTTGTGCGAAAATTTTCGGACCTATTAAAGATTACGAATGCTTGTGCGGTAAATATAAGCGCATGAAGTATCGTGGCGTGGTTTGCGAAAAGTGCGGCGTTGAAGTCACACAGAGCAAAGTTCGTCGTGAGCGCTTAGGCCACATTGAACTGGCTACTCCTGTTGCGCATATCTGGTTTTTAAGATCACTCCCAAGTCGTATCGGTAACCTTCTTAACATGAGCTTAAAAGATGTTGAGAAAGTTCTTTATTGCGAAGCCTATGTTGTGGTCGACCCGATGGAAACCGCTCTTGAAGAAGGCCAAGTACTTTCTGAAGAGGCTTTTCAGGCGGCATTGAACGATCACGGCCCGAACTTCAAAGCCATGATGGGCGGCGACGCGGTTCTTGAATTATTGAAAAAAGTGGATGTCGAGTATTTGTCGAAAAAACTCCGCATGGATTTAAAAGAGACAAAGTCAGACACGCAAATCAAAAAACTTTCTAAGCGCTTAAAAGTTGTTGAAGCTTTTAAAGGTTCAATCAACAAGTGCGAGTGGATGATGCTCACAGCTTTGCCTGTGATCCCACCAGATTTGCGTCCGCTGGTGCCACTTGATGGCGGTCGTTTCGCAACTTCAGATCTGAACGATCTTTATCGTCGGGTGATCAACCGTAACAACCGTTTGAAACGTCTTGAAGAATTAAACGCTCCCGACATCATTATTCGTAACGAGAAGCGTATGTTGCAAGAAGCGGTCGATGCCCTTCTTGATAACGGTCGTCGCGGCAAAACATTCACTGGCCCGAACAAGCGTCCACTCCGATCTTTGAGCGACATGCTTAAAGGTAAACAGGGTCGCTTTCGTCAAAACTTACTCGGTAAGCGCGTGGACTATTCAGGCCGTTCGGTGATCGTGGTCGGTCCGGAATTAAAATTACATCAGTGCGGTTTGCCGAAAAAAATGGCTCTCGAACTTTTCAAACCCTACGTTTACAACAAACTTGAAGAACGTGGTTTTGCGACGACAATCAAGCAAGCTAAGAAATTAGTGGAACAAGAAGAAGTCGAAGTTTGGGATATTTTATCAGAGGTAGTGAAAGAGCACCCTGTGCTCCTTAACCGCGCACCGACTCTTCACAGATTGGGCATTCAAGCATTTGAACCCGTACTTCACGAAGGTAAAGCGATTCAGCTGCACCCATTAGTGTGTACGGCATTTAACGCGGATTTTGACGGTGACCAAATGGCCGTTCACGTTCCGCTTTCAGTCGAAGCACAAGTTGAAGCTCGCGTTCTTATGATGTCGACCAATAACATCTTGAGCCCTGCGAACGGTAAACCGATCATCAACCCATCACAAGATATCGTGCTCGGAATTTACTGGATGACCCGCGTTCGCGTGGGCGCTCTCGGTACCGGCAAAGTATTCAGCGATGTGGCCGAAGTGATTTACGCGTTTGATGCTGGGCAAATCGATTTACAAGCGTCTTGCAAAGTTCGTATTCACGGTAAACTCCATGAAACAAGCGTTGGCCGTGCGATCTTAAGCGACATCGTACCTAAAGCTGTACCATTCTCTCTCGTAAATCGCGTGATGAACAAGAAAACCATTGCGGGTTTGATCGATGCATCGTTCCGTCTTGCCGGCGCAAAATCGACTGTTGTTCTGGCTGATAAAATAATGAGATTGGGTTTCAGATTTTCAACAAGTGCGGGTATTTCGATTTGTATCGACCATATGATGATCCCTGAAAATAAAGAAAAACTTCTCAAAGAAGCCGAAAAACAAGTGTTGGAGATTCAACGTCAGTACGATGAAGGTTTGATCACAGACGGTGAACGCTATAACAAAGTTGTGGATATCTGGGCGCAAACGGCCGACAAAGTTGCGAAAGAGATGATGTCGAACCTTGAAACTCAGAAATTCACAGTCGACGGCAAAGAAATTGAAAGCGCTAGCTTCAATCCGATCTTTATCATGGCTGATTCTGGGGCTCGCGGTAGCGCGGCGCAGATTCGTCAGCTCGCGGGTATGCGGGGTTTGATGGCAAAACCATCAGGGGAAATTATCGAGACGCCGATTACGGCTAATTTTCGCGAAGGCTTAACAGTTCTTCAGTACTTCATTTCGACTCACGGTGCGCGTAAGGGCTTGGCCGATACAGCATTAAAAACAGCCAACTCAGGTTACCTGACACGTCGTCTTGTCGATGTGGCGCAAGACGTGATCGTCACTGAAGTTGATTGCGGAACTTCTGACGGTATGACCATCACACCTCTTCTTGAGGGTGGGGAAGTGATTCAAGCGATCGGTGATCGTATTTTGGGTCGCGTAGCGTTCGAAGATATTGTTGATCCTTATTCAAATGATGTGGTCATTCGTACAAACGAAGAGGTCACTGAAGACGTGGTAAGAAAATTAGATGAAGCCGGCATTGAACATGTGGCGATTCGTTCGGTTCTTACATGTAAATCGCGTCGCGGTGTTTGCGTGAAGTGCTACGGCCGTGATTTGGCTCGTGGTAGTATCGTGAACCTCGGTGAAGCTGTCGGTATTATCGCCGCACAGTCGATCGGTGAACCTGGTACACAGCTCACAATGAGAACGTTCCACTTGGGTGGTGCGGCTTCGCGTGCGGTTGAACAATCAGTCCACACGGTTCGTCACGATGGTACAGTGAAATTTCATGACGTGAACGCAGTCACGAACCGTGCTGGTAAACTCACTATTCTCAGTCGTAACGGCGAAGTGGTGATCGTTGATAATAGCGGTCGTGAACGTGAACGTTTTAAACTCGTGTACGGTTCAGTGCTCAATGTGAAAGACGGCGCTCCTTTGAAAAAGGGCGATATCTTAGCTGAGTGGGATCCTTACTCAAATCCAATCATCGCCGACGTATCGGGTACTATCCGCTTCGAAAATCTGGAAGAGGGTGTGACGATGGCCGAGCAAGTGGATGCGGTAACGGGCTTCTCAACAAAAGTAATCACCGATACTAAAGGTGCCGACGCTAAGCCAACGGTTACTGTGGTTGATGGCAACGGTAAGGCGATCAATCTGCCTAATCGTGACATTGCTGCTCGTTACATTTTACCAGTGGGCGCTCAGCTCTTGATTTCAGATGCAACAGAAGCTTTTGCCGGTGATGTGATTGCGAAGATCCACCGTCAGACAACAAAAACTCGCGATATCACGGGCGGTCTCCCACGTGTGGCCGAGCTGTTCGAAGCGCGTAAACCAAAAGAAGCCGCGATCATTTCTGAAATCGATGGTTATGTGACTTTCGGTCAAGACGTAAAAGGTAAACAACGTGTATTGATCACGCCTGAAATTGGTGAGCAAAAAGAGTATTTGATCCCTAAAGGTAAACACGTAACGGTTCGTGAAGGCGAATTCATTAAAGCGGGTGAGCCGCTCATGGATGGTCCAATTAGTCCGCACGATATTCTTGCGGTGCTTGGCGATAAAGAACTTGCCGCGTACTTGCTGAACGAAGTGCAGGAGGTTTACCGTCTGCAGGGTGTGTCGATCAACGATAAGCACATTGAAATTATTGTTCGTCAGATGTTGCGTAAAGTGGCGATTGTTGACCCGAGTGATACTTTGTTTATTACTGGTGAAAACGTCGACCGCATAACATTTGAAGAGACCAACGCCAACGTGTTGAGAGATGGCGGTAAGCCGGCAACGGCCGAGCCTCTATTGTTGGGTATAACGAAGGTTTCTTTGAGCACAGAAAGCTGGATTTCAGCGGCGTCCTTCCAAGAAACCACTAAGGTCTTAACTGAAGCGGCTATTCAGTCGCGTTCAGATAACCTCCGTGGCTTGAAAGAGAATATTATTATGGGTCGTTTGATTCCTGCCGGTACGGGTATCCAGGCGTATAAACGTTGGAAAGTTGTAGTGGATGAATCAGATGATACGGTAGCTGCGCCTTTGCCAGGTATGACCGGTGGTCATATGGGTTCAGCCGGGGTCCATGCGAATCAGTAAAGTTGACAATAATGAGGGGCCAGGATAGTTTCCTGGCTCGCTTTAAAAGACTGACAAGAAGCGTAAGAATTTTAGGCACATAAAATGAGGTAGAGATGCCAACTATTAACCAGTTAATTCGTAGTCAACGTCGTTTGCAAAAGTCGAAGTCAAAGTCGCCGGCACTTACACAGTGCCCGCAGCGACGTGGTGTTTGCACTCGCGTTTTTACTACAACTCCAAAAAAACCCAACTCAGCATTAAGAAAAGTGGCACGTGTGCGCTTATCGAATGGCTTTGAAGTGAACTCGTACATTCCGGGTATCGGGCACAACTTGCAAGAGCACTCAGTTGTTCTTATTCGTGGTGGTCGTGTAAAGGATTTGCCAGGTGTTCGCTATCACATCATTCGTGGTGTTCTCGATACACAAGGCGTGCAAAACAGAATGCAAAGTCGTTCTAAGTACGGCGCGAAACGCCCGAAAAAAGCAACAGCGTAATATTTTAATTTTTTATAGACACATTGAGGTTTTAAGATGGCCAGAAGAAAAAAGAGTGTAAAACGCGAGATCGCAGGCGACCCAGTATTCGGCGATGTCACAGTAACTAAATTTGTAAGCAAGCTCATGATTCAAGGTAAGAAGGCCACAGCTGAAAAAATCTTTTACGGAGCACTCGAGGAAGTAAAAGCGAAAAACGCCGCTGAAGAGCCAATCGCGGTTTTCAAAAAAGCTTTAGAAAATTGCAAACCTTCTCTTGAAGTACGTTCACGTCGAGTCGGTGGTGCGACTTATCAAGTTCCAGTCGATGTTCGCCCAACACGTCGTTTAGCACTCGCTATGAAATGGCTTGTGGCTTACGCTCGTGAACGCGGTGAAAAAACAATGTCAGCTCGTCTCGCCGGCGAAATGATGGACGCTTACAATAATCGTGGTAACGCGATTAAAAAGAGAGAAGACGTTCATAAAATGGCCGACGCGAACAAAGCGTTCTCTCACTACAACTGGTAATCATATTTCGTGTCCACAGAACCAAAGTCTGTTGAAGACCTTAAATGGACACGTAATATTGGTATCATGGCCCACATTGATGCGGGCAAAACTACGACAACAGAGCGTATTCTTTTCTACACTGGTAAAAGCCACAAAATGGGGGAGGTCCATGACGGTAACACCGTTATGGATTGGATGGTGCAAGA